>NZ_JBKVNQ010000004.1:0-69454 GCF_046967715.1 Hominisplanchenecus sp. | reverse complement strand
GATCGGAACTGGTGACATGTCAGAACTTGCACTTGGCTGGGCGACCTACAACGGTGATCACATGTCGATGTACGGCGTGAACGCTTCCGTTCCGAAAACACTGGTACGCCATCTGGTGCGTTACTGTGCCGATACCTGTGAGGATCGCAGACTGGGAGAAGTACTGTATGATATTTTGGACACGCCGGTCAGCCCGGAACTTCTGCCGCCGGAAGACGGAAAGATCTCACAGAAAACAGAAGATCTGGTCGGACCTTATGAATTGCACGATTTCTTCCTGTACTATGTGCTTCGATTTGGCTATGCACCGGGCAAAATTTACCGTATTGCCGGAAAATCGTTTGCCGGTGTGTATGACGATGAGACGATCCTGAAATGGCTGAAGAAATTTTACTGGAGATTTTTTGCACAGCAGTTCAAGCGTTCCTGCCTGCCGGACGGTCCGAAGGTCGGATCCGTCGCAGTATCGCCGAGAGGAGATCTGCGTATGCCAAGCGATGCCTGCGTGCGTCTGTGGCAGAGAGAGCTTGAAAAGCTATAAATCACATAAATATTAAGTTAAAATATAAAATAATATTTGACAGAAAAGCAATCTTTATGTATACTTCTATACAGAGAGCAACGAAAGAGGGAAAGCAAAAGGGGGTGCCTGTGACAGCACCTACCTTTGTGCTTTTGCCAGAGAGTTTTTGATTGCCTGAAATAATAATTCAGAAGTATATTTATTCTCACGGGAGCAAGTGATCCCATCTAAGGACTGTTTCTGACAGATCTGTTCGGACAGTTCATCCAAAGAAGGTTCTACGAGCGGAAAGGCAGTAGTGACCGAATCCCCAAGATTTACAAGGCGAATAGAATCAATCTGATCCGTATTTAACGTAACTTCAATATCCGCATAATGGTTGTTCAGAATCAGGGAAGCCGTATAGACTCCGGGCTGATATCCGACGGAATCTGCATCAGCGGAAGAAGAAAACGTTGTTTTTGTTTCTGTATCCGGTGTATTTGATGCATCGTGTGGCCGGAACATCAGAAAAAGCAGGATCAGAAGTACCAGGATTAAAAAGATAAAAATGGCAGTGTAGATCAATTCTCTCATGTGCAGGACGACAATTTTAGGTTTGGACATCGGTGTTTCCTTTTTTGTTTTTACCAGTATATTTCGCAATGCTTCTCGATATGACGTTTGACTTGAATCAAAAGAGGTGGTTTGTATGAAAAACGATGTATGGCGTGCACCTCGCAGTAACGATGTCAGAGATATTCTTAAATCTCAGGAAATCTCTGCATGCAGGAAAAGAAAGGAGAAGAATTTGGATGAACACAGACAAATGGAAAAGGATACTGGCAGGCTTTCTGGCGATACTTTGTCTTCTGACGTCGCCGATGTCCGTCTATGCATCCGGGATGCAAAAGAGCAGTTTTGCGGGAAAGAGACAGACAATGAGCAGTGAGAAAGCAACAGAAGCGAAGAGTGCTCAGAGCGAAATGCCGCAAAGACAGACCGAACAGCAGATGCAGACGGAAAAACAAAAGCAGACCGAACAAAAGCGGGAGGAAGGTCTGGAGTCAGAGTCTGCATCGAAGAAAAATCCGGAGATAAAACAGGAGTCCGAAGAACAGAAAAATCCGGAGACAAAAAAAGATCCAGGCAGTCAGGAGAATCTAGAATCGCAAAGGAAACAGGAATCGAAAGAAAATACGGTTCAGGGCAGTTCGAATCAGACGGAAAAGGTGATGGATTCGATGAAAATTTCGCAGACGGAGCGGCAGAACCGAAAAGTGTCCGGAGAGGAAGAAACCGAAAAAAATCCGAAAGTGAAAAAGCAAAGTGCGAAGAACGAGGCGAGAGCTGCATCAGACAGCATTTATCTGACGGTGCGTTCCAGTGCGGTGACGCTGGATAAAGCATCCGGTGTGATGGTTGGAAATGTAAAAACACAACTGCCGGATGGATACGAAGGCTACATTCGAAGGACTGCCAAATGTGAGACGAACCTTGGCAGTGATGTTTTTACAGCCGAAGGCGGACCGCTGGATGGCAGGGAGGACTGCAAGACACTTACGGCAAAAGACAAGAATAAGTATTATGCCTGGTACCGGAAAGGGATGTATTATCAGGGAAAATGGGTGGACATCAAAGTGACACTGGTTGATTTCGAACTGCGGGACGGAGCATTTTTCCGTTTTGTGACGGATCGGCCGGGGATTGAGACCTGTAAAGTAGAGTGGGCAGAGACCAAAATGGAGTTTTTCCGCTCAGATAATGGAAATGCGATCGATGTCAAAGGTTATATTACATTTCAGGATATCGATCTTTATCAGGGAATCCTGATGAAAAATGGTTTTGGAAATGTTTATGTGAAAAGAGCAGCACTGGAAAATCTGAAAGCAGCAACGGTGAAGGGCAAAAATTATTACTTTGACACATCCGGTCTGAACCAGAGCGGAAGTGATACCGGCTTTATGCTGTCGGTACTGATTTCGGGAAAGGCGGCGACAGCGGTCTTTACGTTTGTCAGGCCGGAAAACAATCTTGGAACCTCTACGACACCGTCCGGTGGGCTTGTGGCAAAAGCTTACAAAATGTTTCCAAATGCCCATCCGCATATCGAGAAATATGTTTCGGACAGTGACGAAAAGATGACGTCCGAAAACCGCCTTTCCACCAGAGAAGAGACATACACCTATACGCTTCGCACGATGGTTCCAATCGAAAATGAAGAAACCTGTTACCATGATCTGAGCATTTCCGATCAGTTGGATGATTTTCTGGAGATTAAAAATGTCACTGTGACAAACGAAAACGGGGCAAATGCAGAAAAGTTTTGGACGATACAGAAAACAAATGCGTTTGTGGCTCGATGCAGTGATATCAAAAATACCAGTTTTTACGGCCATACGTATGATTTTCAGATTACGGTCGGCGTGAAAAAGGATGCCGGTCTTGAAAAACGCTGGGATCCGGCAAAGAAAATGGCAAGGATCAAAAATCAGGCATCTGCCTCTTCTGACGGCAACACGGTTCGATCACAAACCGTAGTGACAAATATTGCACCGGTGAAATCTTCCGTTTCGGTGGAAAAGAGAGATGGAAAAACAAAAGAAAAACTTCCGGGGGCCGTCTTTACCGTATACGAATGGAACGGCAGCAGATATGCAGCAACACCTCTGTTTCAGCTGAAAAATGAAGCAGATGGTGTGTATGAAAGTGCAGAAATACTTTCTTATACAGATGAGAACAAGGGAAAATTCAAGATCATAGAAGAACAGTCGCCGGAAGGCTACACAAAGAGTGGATGGGAGAAGGAATTTGTTATTTCACCGTTTGAAAGCAAAAAAATCACGTATCACGGTGACAACGCCTGTTTCAATGAACCGCTGTGGATCACCGTGCAGATTCAGAAAAAGGATCTGGAGACAGGAAAAGCACTGTCGGGTGCGAGATTTGCGGTATACGAATGGAATCAGGAACAGCAAAATTATGTGCCGTATGCAGCTTGGCCGGAGCTTGTGACAGCCATAAACGGAGAGGCAGTCAGCGGTAAACTTTACTATCAGAAAAAGAACGAAGGAAAATTTCGACTTCAGGAAACACAGCCGCCGAAAAACTATTTTGGAGATTATGTGGACGGTGAGAAAGAAAAAGGGCTGAAATTCTATGATTTTCGCGTCACTGCCCAGAATGCAGGACAGAGCCTGGAGCTGACCAACAACGGGAAGCAGACGGGATTTGTCAATACACCGCAGATGGCATCGATCGCGGTGAAAAAAATCGGCGAGGTCTTAACAGAAGCCAGAGATTCGGCGGAGGGTGTGATATTTCTCTATGAAAAGCAGCCGCTTGCCGGAGCAAAATACGAGATTACAGCGGCAGAAGATATCTATAAGGCCGACGGAGTGACACTGGCTCTGAAAAAGGGTGCAGTGGCACAGCAGCTGATAACCGGAAAAGATGGTACGGCAGTCAGCAGGAAGTTGTATCTTGGCAGGTATCATGTGACAGAAACCGAGGCACCGCAGGGCTATGTGCGAAAAGATACGGCAGCAGGAAATACCAGAACAGTGACACTTTCCTACCGCGGACCGGAAATCCGGGAATATGTAAGCGAAGAGCAGGTCTTTGAAAATGAACGCCCAAAGATGCAGGTGACGGTTTTCAAACGCTCCGAGAACACACAGAAGGGACTTGCAGGAGCACGGTTTGGATTGTATGCGGGAGAAAACATTCTGTCGGATGGAAACAGGATCGCAGCAAAAGATACGCTGCTTGCTCTGGCGTACAGTAAAAAAGACGGAAGCTGTCTTTTTGATGCGGATGTTCCATGCGGTTACCGCTATTATGTAAAAGAAATCCAGGCACCGGAACATTACTATAAACAGGTGAAAAAAGCACGTTATGAGTTTCAGTGGA
Organism: Hominisplanchenecus sp.; assembly: GCF_046967715.1. NCBI lineage: Bacteria > Bacillati > Bacillota > Clostridia > Lachnospirales > Lachnospiraceae > Hominisplanchenecus > Hominisplanchenecus sp. The sequence goes on along the minus strand of NZ_JBKVNQ010000004.1, from coordinate 65,040 downwards.
TTTATCAGGATGATAAAACACAGCTTTACACATTCCCGAAACCTGGAAGCGAATCAGAAGCCGTTTTTCTGAACCAGGAAGTAACAGCAGAAGTTACGGTTCAGAAAGTGGATGCACAGAGCGGACTTTCCAGGCCACAGCAGATGGCATCTTTAAAAGGAGCCGTGTACGGCATCTATGCAAAAGAAGCGATTACATCGGCAGATGGCGATGGAGAGATTCTCTATGAGAAGAATGCAGAAGTCATGCGAAAAGAGACGGATACAGAGGGCAGACTTTGTTTTACAGGACTGCCACTTGGAACGTACTATGTAAAAGAAATCAAAGCTTCGGAAGGATACCTTGCCGATGCCGCAGTTTATACGGTGGACTGTGCCTATGAAGGACAGGATATTCTTGTGATCAAAAAAGAAGTGTTCAGTAAAGAACGCATCAAATCTCAGCCATTTACTTGCTTTAAACTGACCGGAGACAATAAAGAGACGGATCTGGAATGGATGAGAGGTGCCGGATTCTCTGTGTACAGTGTAAAAGAGCTGGAAGAAAAAGGGCATCTGAAAAAGGGCAGTGCACAGCTGGAAGATGCAGTCCTGATCCAGGAAGTAATCGATCAGTATCGGGATAAAGATACGCTTCAATATCAGAAAATGAAAGCCCTGGAAACGGCAGCTTATTATGATGAGGCGGGTAAGATGCAGCGTCTTAAGGAGCAGTTTTCCGATGAAAACGGAGTTCTGAATATCCGGGCACTTCCATATGGCAAATATCTGCTGGTCGAGACGAACGTTCCAGAAGGAAAGGTGGCGGCGGCACCGAAAGTACTGAACGTCGATTCGGATGAAAAAGACGGACTGGTGGACGGCGACGGCAAAGGGACATTGCAGATGGGATCTGCCATCTGGGATCAGCCGCAGACCAGTTATCTTAAAATCGTAAAGAAAGACAAAACAACCGGGGAAACGGTAGCGAAACCGGGAGCAAAGTATGTGATCCATGATGTCGAAGGAGCCTACTTTAACTGGTATATGGAAGATAAGACCAGTGAGGAAAAAGTCGATTATATCAATCGCTTTGGAAATCTTGTCGTTGCCTATACAAACGGAGAGATGCTGGGATCTTATGAAAATCCTTATGTGACCGCAGAGCGAAAGGACAGCGACGGCAGAGTGCTCGGCACTTATGTCTCCACGACCACGACACTGCCGCAGGGACTTTATATTTTAGAAGAAGTGCAGGCACCGGAAGGTTATGTACGCCAGGGAGCAGAAGGAAGATACCGCAAAAGAAACGGACAGTATTTCTTTGAAGCTTCGGCAAAAAAGCTGCCGGGTATGGAAGCGGTCCACGCACTGAAAATCACAGAAGAAGCGGTCGGAACCTGGGAACAGGCAGACATTGCTTCTAAAGATTACCGGGTGCGGGTGCAGATCAGTTCGGATGAGGCAAAGACAACGTATGACAGACTGGCAGGAGCCTTTGTGACGGAAGCGGTTCAGGAAAACGAGGCGGCAGTCGGCAAACTGAGCATTTATGCAGAGGGAGAAGTACTGACCGGATACGATCTGAAAAAGGGATTTGCCTATACCTGTAAGCCGCTTGCCGGCAATGTCTTTGTCGTGCGGGCAGCAGAAGATATCTTTTCCGGTGAAGGAAAGGGAGGACAGACTTTACTTTTTGCAAAAGGAAGTGTTGTGACCACACTCACTACCGATGAAAATGGAAAAGCATGGACTGAAAAAATAAAAGCAGCCGGCTGGGAATGGTATGGACTTCCGCTCGGCACTTATACGCTGGAACAGATAAAAGCAGCCAAAGGCTATGCACTTTCCGGGGAAAATCAGGCGGCAAGAACATTTGAGATCCGATATGCCGGACAGGAAGTTCCAATCCGGTATCAGAGTGAACTGTATGAAATTCCAAGACAGAGAGCACAGATCCAGATTGAAAAGAAAGATGCAGAAACAAAAGAAAAACTTACAGGAGCAAAGTTTGGGCTTTATGCGGCAGAAGATATTTTGGCAGCTGATCAGAAAAGCATCCTGGTAAAGAAAGATACCAGACTGGCGATCGCAGAGACAAAAGAAGCGGAAAACGGTATTATGGATGCGGCCCTTGACCTGGATCTTCCGATGGCACACTATTATGTCAGAGAAGAAAAAGCACCGGATGGATATTATCGGTCTGATAATACAGAAGAAATTTCCTTTACAGCTGAAGATGACAGCAAAAATGCAGCAGAAGATGGCAGATCCGAAGATAATATGGCAAACAGGACAGAAAATGACAGGAAATCAAATGCCAAAACAGGCACACCGCATGATGCTACAATCAAATCGTATGTACGCACGTTTGAAAACTATAAAACAATGCTTCAGATTAATATCATGGACTATGATACAGAAACGGAGCTGGATGGAGTAAAATACAGTATCGTGGATTCGAAGGGTGAGATTGTGCAGGAAGCAGTCAGTATACATGGCAACAATGTGCTGATCCGGGGGCTGAAAGTCGGAGAAACTTATCAGATCAGGGAGACAAAGGCAAGAGAAGGATATAACTGGCAGATTCTGGAAAAAGAAGGTTATAAGTCCCTGCATGTAAAAGAAGGATACGAACAGGGAAATCGTTTCTTTGAGGGAATCGCAAGTAAGGTATTTCGGTGTCAGGAAAATCAGGCAGAGATTCGGCTGGAAGACAAAGAATGTGTACAGGTTGTCAGCCTGTTTAACCGTTCCATTTCCGGAAAACTGGAGATCCGAAAAGAAGGAGAAGTGCCGGAAGCGGAGATCAAAGATCAGAAACTGCAGAAGATAGTCTATGAGACAAAAGGGTTAAGAGGGGCAGAATATGACCTTGTGGCAGCAGAAACAATTCCGCATCCGGACGGTTACAGCAAAGACCTTTATCTGATGGGAACGACCATTGCCCATGTGATAACCGATGAACAGGGAAAAGCGGTTCTTTCGGATCTGCCGCTTGGAAGGTATGAGATCAGAGAGACAAAAGCTCCGTCCGGCTACACGCGAAAGCAGAAAGATGCAAAACGAAACACAGAACTGTTGTGGAAAGACAGTGCAGATCTGGAAATTACCGCAACAGAAACCTTTTTCAACGAAAGACAGAAGATTGATATCGGGCAGGAACCGGATGGCCCGGAGGTGTCTCCGACGGTACCGGAAGAGCCGGGAACGATCATCGGAGAAGAGTGGAAAGGAAGGACCGGTGTATTTAAGAAATGTGTGGACGGAGAGAAAGAAAACAGGCCGGAAGGAGCAGAATTCACACTTTATGCGAAAAAAGATATTACGGACGCAAACGGAAGTGTTGTGCTGCCGGCAGGAACGGAGATAGAGCGTGCCATTTCAGATCAGAGCGGAAGAGCCGTTTTTCAAACAGATCTGCCGCCTGGCACCTATGCAGTAAAAGAAACAAAAGCACCGGATGGATATTATCGATCTGATACGGAGCGGATTTTTGATTTTGAACCGTATAAAGACCAGGATCACATTTTTATCATCCGTATGAAGAGCGAGATCGAAAATGCGGCAGTAAAAGTAAGACTGTTTCTGAGAGATGATCTCACGAAAAAAGAGTTGGCAGGTGCGAAACTTCAGATTCTCGATGAAGATGGAAAAATTCTGCATGCAGTCAGCACAGAAAATACGGAAGGAAAGGGCTGTCTGATCCTGGGGCTGAATCCGGAAAAAACGTACCGCATCGTGGAAGTTCTTCCGAGAAAAGGCTATAAAAAAGAAATCCTGATCCCGGATTCCATGAAAGACATTCTGAAACAGGAGCAGAAACAGGAGGTTACTTTTTCTGTTTCACAGCAGTACACAGAGGAAACGATGGAGCAGATGCCGGAAGAAGTAGTTTTCAATCTGGAAAATGCTTTCATGACCGGAAAGGTGAAAATTTCAAAGACAGGAGAGATCTTAAACGAAGCATCCAGAAAGCTTGGAATTGTACAGGGATTATGGAATCAGATAAAAACCTGGTTTGGTTATCAAACAGGAAGCGTAAAAGGTGTAAGCTTTACAGTAAAAGCGAAGGAAGATCTGTATCACCCGGATGGCGTGACCGGTCTGATCTGCAAAGCGGGAGAGGTTGTTCCGTATCTGGTACGAAGTCAGAAGACTGCGAAAGCAGAAGGAGATACTGATCAGGATGGAAGCCTGGTGTTTGAACAGATGTATCTTGGAACATACGAGCTGGAAGAGATAAATATCCCGGAAGGATATCAGAAGAAAAAAGATAAGGTTTCGTTTGTGCTGGCAGAAACCTCAGATGGAAGTGAAGCAGATGTCACAGAAGCAGAGGTCCCGGTATACAACGAACGCCAGAAAGTGGAGATCCGGGTGACAAAATGCGATAAAGAAAATCCACAGAAAATGCTGGAAGGTGCAGTTTTCGGACTGTATGCGGCAGAGGATATCAAAACAGCAAAAGGAGAAGTTCTTCTGGAAAAAGGAACTTTACTGGAAACACAGAAAAGTGATAAAGAAGGAAACCTGTTGTTTGTCAGCGACCTGCCACTTGGAAAGTATGAAGTCCGTGAGATTGCGGCACCGGATGGCTATATCCGGACAGCACAGACAGAAGAGATTGATGCATCCTGGAAAGAAGAAGGGATGGCAGTACAGAAATTCCAGGTTATCTTTGAAAATCAGATCACAAAAGTGTTTGTGAAGAAGACGGCATCCGATACAAAAGAACTGTTAGAAGGAGCAAAACTGGCCATTTATCAGGAAAATACCTGTATCGAAAGCTGGATCACAGAGAAAGAAGAGCATTGCGTGGAAGGGCTGGAAGTCGGAAAAACCTATACCTTGCGGGAACTTTCACCGGCACCTGGCTATGCAACAGCAGCAGAACAGGTATTTCAGATGGAAGATCATAAAGAGGAAGATGGCACTTATCAGGGACAGAAACTGGAAATGCAGGACCCGCCGACGGAAGTTCATATCACTGTCTTTGAAAAAGACGGAGATAAAAAAGTTCCGCTTGGAAATGTAAAAGCTCACCTGGAGACACCGCAGGGCGAGACGCTCCTGAAAGAAAACAGTCCGATGGAACGGGACGGCATCTGGGAGTCCGGAACAGAACAGGCAGAAATCTTTAAAAAAGTGGCGATCGGGCACTATAAGATCGTAGTGGATGAAATTCCGAAAGGTTATGTACATCCGGATGTGACAGACATTGAGGTGAAAGATACAGCGGAAGTACAGAAATTTGAAGTTCTGGTGGAACCAATCTGTATCCGGATTACCGGCTATGCATTGTCTTCAGCAGCAGAAAAGAAGCAGACAAGAACGATCCGGTCTGGGATTTATGTACATATCAGAGATCTGTTTGAGGAGCGGTCACTGGAACTTCCGGAAGCCTATACACGTGTTCCGTCTGGCAGTTATCAGGTGAAAACAGACCGTGTACCGGATGGCTATGTACTTCCGGCACAGACGAAGATCACGGTAAGAGAAGATACGTCAGAAATACAGGATTTTGAGGTAGAGATCCGTCCGACAGTGATTAAAATCGAAGCCGTTGACAAAAAGACGCAGACACCACTGGAAGGGGTAAAGATCAGTGTGGTTAATGAAAAAGGAAAGAAAATCTGGAAACATGTGACACTTACTGCTTTGAAAGAAAAAGTAATCCCATCCTGGTATACCATTCAGGTCGAGAAAGTGCCAAAAGGTTATCAGAAACCGAAAAATCAAAAGATTAAAGTCAAAGCAGTTGCAAATGTCCAGAAATACAAGGTGGAACTGACGAAAGAAGCACAGGTGCAGACAGAAAAACGTGTGGATACCGAGAACTTTGATAAAACAACCGGAAACGACCATTCAGGATTTTCATCAGATAATACACCGGATAATGAAAACGCTGTGACAGCAGCCAAAACAGGTGATGCATCCTGGATGGAAATGTGGATCTTCGCAGGTCTGATGGCAGCATCGAGCATGATATTATGGTTTTTCAGAAAGAAAAGACATATCAGATAAAAATAAGTAAATATTAGTAAAGAAGCCAGGAATCGACTGCCGGATTTCAGATAAGTATGACTGGAAGAATGGAGTCTAAAAGAATAAAACACAGAAAAATGGAAATAATCACGATAGTGAGTAATAAGAAGAGGTGAAAAATGTGCAGCAGAAGCTATCGACAAGCCTGGAAGAAAATCAGAAATATTTCCGCCGGATTCTGCGGACGGACAAAAATTTTGACATCATCAGCAGAACGACGATGGTAGCAGACCGAAAAGCAGTCTATTACTTTGTGGACGGATTTTTAAAAGAGAGCATTGTGGAAAAGTTACTGGAATTCTTTTATTCTGTGACCCCGGAAGATCTGCCGGAAGACAGCGAAGAGCTGTCAAGAGATGCCATGCCCTATGTAGAAGTTGAACTTTTAGAGGACTGTGAGCAGATCACAACGCAGATTTTATCGGGCGTGATGTGTCTGTTTATTGACGGGTATTCCAGATGCTTTGCCATGGACTGTCGTACCTATCCGATGCGAAGTGTCGAAGAGCCGGACAAAGACAAAGTACTGCGAGGACCAAGGGATGGTTTTGTGGAAACCATCGTATCCAATACAGCACTGATCCGAAGGAGAATCCGCAATCCGAAACTGTCCATGGAGATGAAAAATGTCGGAAGCACTTCGCATACCGATGTGGTGCTGTGCTATATGGAAGATCGTGTGGATTCCGGATTCTTGCAGCAGATCGAAAAAAGACTGGAGCAGATCAGAACGGATGCCCTGGCAATGAACCAGGAGAGTCTTGCAGAATGTCTTTATCCACATAAGTGGTACAATCCATTTCCGAAATTTAAATATACGGAGCGTCCGGATACGGCAGCCGCTGAGATCCTGGATGGGAAAATTGTGCTTTTAACGGATAACTCTCCGGCAGTTATGATCCTTCCGGTATCGGTGTTTGACATTATGGAAGAAGCCGATGATTTTTATTTTCCGCCGGTGACCGGCACGTATCTTCGTGTTACAAGGTTTGTCATAGCACTGTTGACACTGCTTCTGACCCCGACCTGGCTGCTTTTTTTACAGAATCCGCAGTGGATACCACCGCAGTTTGCGTTTATTAAAATAAGCGGAGATGTCTATGTTCCGGTCTTTGCACAGCTGCTGATCCTGGAATTTGCAATCGACGGTCTGAAACTGGCAGCGATTAATACGCCGGGTATGCTGACAACGCCACTCAGTGTGATCGCCGGTCTTGTTGTCGGTGAATTTGCAGTCCAATCCGGGTGGTTTAATGCAGAGACGATGTTATATATGGCATTTGTGGCAATCGCAAATTACACGCAGGCAAGCTATGAACTGGGATACGCCCTGAAATTTATGCGGATTCTGCTGCTGATCCTGACGGCGGTTTTCGGACTTGCCGGATATGCGGCAGGTCTGGTGATCACGTTCTTAAGTCTGCTTCTGAACCGTACAGTATCCGGAGAAAGTTATCTCTATCCGCTGATCCCATTTGACGGAAAACAGTTTTGCAGAAGGATTTTCCGAAAAAGAATCCGGTTTGATATCAACCTGAAAGAATAATGAAGATAACAATGGGTGTGCTTTGAAAATCAAAATCGACACGAAGGAACATGAATAAAAAAAGTACACAGGATGCATATTAAGGATGGGCATAAGAAGCTCCGAAAAAGCAAAGAAAAGGAGAAGACTATGAGAAGAACAAGAAGCATGCTGGCAGTCCTTGGAATTGTTTGTGCACTTTCCGGTATCACAGGATGCAGCAACCGAAACGGAAATACATCGGCAACGAGCGGAAGCGAAAGCAATATGCAGAACGGAAGCAATGGTACACAGGCGGAAAGCAATATGCAGAACGGAAGCAATGGTATACAGACGGAAAGCAATATGCAAAACGGAAGCAGCGGTACACAGGCAGAAAGCAACACACAGAAGAATAACAGCACAAAAAAGAAGAGAAATCAGTCGGACACTTCACAGTCACGCCGCACAGACGGAGCAGATGGAGTACTCGATGATGCAGGCGATATCGTCCGTGATGCAGGTGATGCAGTCGGAGATGTGGTTGATGACCTGACCGGTGAGACAACCGGCCGCAGTCGTATGACCGAGTAAAGATGAGGATTCGCTGAGGTAAGTCATGGGGGCAGAAACGCTGCCTCTGTGGCTTCTTTTTTGGATTTACAGCCAGATGTACGAAAATTATTTTGCTACAAAGCAATTCTCAAAAATCCGGAGAATATCTGCTGGACAAAGAAAACAGGCTTTTCTATAATGAAAACGTCAGAGGTTCTGTGTGGGTACAATGATCAGACCAGCGTGCAGATGCATAGCAATTTTGACAGGAACATGCAAAGAGACGACAGGAATCGAGGGTCAGTTTTCGAGAGTCGGATCTGAATAACAGAAAAAGAGGAGAAACGTATGAGATTTCGACCATGCATTGATATACATAACGGAAAAGTAAAACAGATCGTAGGAGGAAGCTTAAGAGACGAAGGAGATCAGGCAAAGGAAAATTTTGTGTCTACACAGGATGCGGCATTTTTTGCAGAGATGTATCAGAAAGACCGGATAAGCGGCGGACATGTGATTTTGCTGAATGCAAAAGATTCTCCGTTTTATGAAAAAACAAAAGAGCAGGCCATGCTGGCACTTCGGACGTATCCAGGAGGACTGCAGGTCGGAGGCGGCATTACCGATGAGAATGCGAAAGATTTTCTGGAAGCCGGAGCTTCTCATGTGATCGTTACCAGCTTTGTATTTAAAAACGGCGTTTTTTACCGAGAAAATCTGGAAAAGCTGCTTCGGACAGTCGGAAAAGAACATCTGGTGCTGGATTTAAGCTGCCGCAGAAAAGAAGACGGATACTCTATCGTCACAGACCGCTGGCAGAAGTTTACCGATGTAAAGTTAAGCGAGAAGGTACTTGACGAACTTTCCGGTTGCTGCGATGAATTTCTGGTGCATGCAGTGGATGCAGAAGGAAAAGCACAGGGAATCGAAAGAGAACTGGCAGATATGCTCGGAAGATGGCAGGGCATACCGGTCACCTATGCCGGTGGCGTGGGAAGTTTTGCAGATCTTCAGGAACTGAAAAAACTTGGCAGAGATCACATCGATGTTACGATAGGAAGTGCCCTGGATCTCTTTGGGGGAAGCATGCCTTACCGGGAAGTTCTGCGTGTGTGTGCCGCCAATTTGGATGAGAATTCATAAGATAGTATAAAAAAACTAAAAACTTTGCAAAAGTGATTGAAAATATTGTGGAAAATTGCTATAATGTTCACATAGCAGTTTCAACTGCAAATATAGATGCAAAGGAGTTGGGTATCATGCGTTTTACAATTCGTGGAAAAAATATCGAAGTGACAGAGGGGTTAAGAAGTGCAGTCACAGAAAAGCTTGGAAAGCTTGAAAAATATTTCACTCCTGAGACAGAGATTATTGTAACTTTGAGCGTGGAAAAAGACAGACAGAAAATCGAAGTAACCATTCCGGTAAAAGGAAATATCATCCGCTCAGAGCAGGTAAGCAATGATATGTATGTTTCTATTGATCTTGTGGAAGAAGTCATTGAAAGACAGCTTCGTAAATATAAGACAAAAATTATAGGCAAACATAAAGACGGAGGAAACCTCCGCAAAGAATTCATCGAAAAAGAGAACGAAGGTGAAGAAGAGGAAGTAAAGATCATCCGTACAAAACAGTTCGGTATGAAACCGATGTTCCCGGAAGATGCATGTGTACAGATGGAACTGCTCGGACACAGTTTCTTTGTATTCCGTAATGCAGATACAGACGAAGTCAACGTTGTGTATAAGAGAAAAGGAAATACATATGGACTGATCGAGCCGGAGTGCTAGGATCGACCGGATAAAAGAGCTACACCATCTGAAATAAAACAGTAAAATAAATCAATAGCTGCCGCAGGATGCACAGTTCAGCCGTAGATTTTTTGGTGAACGCATGTCTGCGGCAACTTTTTAAGTTCTTATCCGCTGTTCATAGGTTATTTACAAAAAATTAATTGTCTATGAAGTGATAAAGTGATAGAATGGAACTGTTTTTTAAGGTAATTAATGTGATAGGAGAATATAGACAATGAATGTGTTTCAGAAAATGTTCGGTACGCATAGTGAACGTGAAGTAAAGCGAATTATGCCGCTGGTTGAAAAAATTGAAAAACTGCGTCCGACAATGATAGAGCTCTCTGACGAAGAACTGAGAGGCAAAACAGCAGAATACAAAAAAAGACTGGCAGAAGGAGAGACTCTGGATGACCTGCTTCCTGAGGCATACGCTACCGTTCGTGAATCTGCACGACGCGTACTGAATATGGAACATTACCGTGTACAGCTGATCGGAGGTATCATTCTGCATCAGGGGCGTATCGCAGAGATGAGAACAGGTGAAGGTAAAACACTTGTATCTACCTTACCGGCATATCTGAACGCTCTGGAAGGAAAAGGAGTTCATGTAGTAACGGTCAATGATTATCTGGCACGTCGAGATTCTGAGTGGATGGGAAAAGTCCATGAGTTTCTTGGTCTGACCGTTGGATGTGTACTGAATTCCATGGACAGTGAAGAGAGACGTAAACAGTATAACTGCGATATCACTTACATCACCAACAACGAGGACGGTTTCGATTATCTGCGTGATAACATGGTTATTTATAAAGAACAGCTCGTTCAGAGAGATCTGCATTATGCGATCATCGACGAGGTGGACTCAGTCCTGATCGACGAGGCACGTACACCGCTGATCATTTCCGGTCAGAGCGGCAAGTCCACAAAACTGTACGAAGTCTGCGACATTCTGGCAAAACAGCTGGAGCGTGGTGAAGCCAGCGGTGAAGTGACTAAAATGTCAGCCATTATGGGCGAGGAGATCACAGAGACCGGTGACTATATCGTAAATGAAAAAGATAAAGTCGTAACACTGACACAGGACGGTGTTAAGAAAGTAGAACAGTTCTTCCAGATCGATAACCTTTCCGATCCGGAGAACCTGGAGATCCAGCACAATATCAACCTGGCACTGCGTGCACACAGTCTGATGCACCGTGATCAGGATTATGTAGTAAAAGATGATGAAGTATTGATCGTAGACGAGTTTACCGGACGTATCATGCCGGGAAGACGCTACTCGGATGGCCTGCATCAGGCAATCGAGGCAAAAGAGCATGTAAAGGTAAAACGTGAGAGCAAGACACTTGCAACGATCACATTCCAGAACTTCTTCAATAAATATAAAAAGAAAGCCGGCATGACCGGTACTGCACTTACCGAAGAAAAAGAGTTCCGTGATATCTACGGAATGGACGTAGTTGAAATCCCTACCAACAGACCGGTTCTCCGTAAAGACCTGGATGATGCGGTATACATGACCAAAAAAGAAAAATTCCATGCCGTTGTGGATGAAATTGAAAAAGCCCATGAAAAGGGACAGCCGGTTCTGGTTGGTACCATCACCATTGAGACATCCGAACTTCTGAGCGGTATGTTAAAGAGACGCGGCATTTCGCACAAAGTCCTCAATGCGAAGTTCCATGAGCTGGAGGCTGAAATCGTAGCAGAGGCAGGTCGTCACGGAGCCGTTACGATCGCAACGAACATGGCCGGCCGTGGTACCGATATCAAGCTGGATGATGAGGCAAAGGCAGCCGGCGGTTTGAAGATCATCGGTACCGAGCGTCATGAATCCAGACGTATCGACAATCAGCTGCGTGGACGTTCTGGACGACAGGGTGACCCGGGAGAATCCAGATTCTATATTTCGCTGGAAGATGACCTGATGCGTCTGTTCGGTTCCGAGCGTCTGATGAGCATCTTTAAATCCATCGGTGTTGCAGAAAACGAGCAGATCGAGCACAAAATGCTTTCCAGTGCAATCGAGAAAGCACAGATGAAGATCGAAGGAAACAACTACGGTATCCGTAAAAACCTGCTGGAGTACGACCAGGTCAACAACGAGCAGCGTGAAATCATTTACAAAGAGCGTCGCCGTGTTCTGGACGGAGAGAGTATGCGTGATTCTATCTTCAAGATGATCACAGACATCGTGGACAATACCGTTGATATGTGCATTTCTGATGATCAGGATACTTCAGAATGGAATCTTCAGGAACTGAACGGACTTCTGATTCCGATCATTCCGCTGCCGAAGATTGAGATTTCACAGAAAATGAAGAAAAATGAGCTCAAACAGATGCTCAAAGAGCAGGCTGTGAAGCTGTATGAGATGAAAGAAGCAGAGTTCCCGGAACCGGAACAGATCCGTGAACTGGAGCGAGTGATCCTTCTGAAAGTCATCGACCGCAAGTGGATGGATCATATCGACGATATGGATCAGCTGCGTCAGGGTATCGGACTTCAGGCTTACGGTCAGAAAGATCCTCTGGTAGAATACAAGATGAGTGCTTACGAGATGTTCGATGCAATGTCTGCGGCAATCCAGGAAGACACTCTGAAGCTTCTGTACCATGTAAGCATGGAACAGAAAGTAGAACGTGAAGAAGTTGCAAAAGTAACCGGAACAAACAAAGATGATTCCGTACAGAATGCACCTCAGAAACGTGAAGAAAAGAAGATTTATCCAAACGATCCGTGCCCATGCGGAAGCGGAAAGAAATATAAACAGTGCTGCGGAAGAAAGAAATAAACACCTCGCAGAGACTGAAAATAAAAAAGAAAGAGGTGAAGCAAGTGGTTGAATTAGATCAGTTTAAGTATGAATTAAACAATTTTAAGGAACCATTAGTGGAAGTGAGGGATTCACTTTGACCTGGCTAACAAAGAGCAGCGTATCCAGGAATTAGAAAGAGAGATGGAAGCTCCTGATTTCTGGGATAACCCGGAAAAATCACAGGAATCCATGAAAAATTTAAAGAGCATGAAAGACGATATCGCCATTTATGCCAAGTTAAAAGATGAGTTTGATGAGATCGAAACTCTGATCGAGATGGCAGCAGAGGAAAACGATGAATCTCTGATACCAGAGATTCAGGATCTTCTGGATGATTTCAGGAAAACTTATGATGATATCCGTATAAAAACACTGTTATCTGGAGAATACGATAAGGATAATGCGATCGTGACGCTCCATGCGGGAGCAGGCGGAACAGAGTCCTGCGACTGGGCGGGCATGCTGTACCGTATGTATACCAGATGGGCGGACAAACATGGTTTTGCAGTGGATGTGCTGGATTATCTGGATGGCGATGAGGCGGGCATCAAGTCCGTTACCTTCCAGGTTAACGGAGAAAATGCCTACGGCTATCTCAAATCCGAAAAGGGTGTTCACAGACTGGTCCGTATCTCACCGTTCAATGCGGCTGGAAAGAGACAGACCTCGTTTGTATCCTGCGATGTCATGCCGGATATTGAGGAAGACATCGATATCGAGATCCGGGATGAAGATCTGCGTATCGATACTTACCGTTCCAGCGGAGCCGGCGGTCAGCACATCAACAAGACCTCCTCGGCGATCCGTATCACCCATCTGCCGACCAACATCGTTGTTCAGTGCCAGAATGAGCGTTCCCAGCACATGAACAAAGACAAAGCGATGCAGATGCTGAAAGCAAAGTTGTATCTGCTGCAGCAGCAGGAGAATGCAGAGAAGCTTTCCGGTATCCGCGGTGAAGTCAAGGAGATTGGCTGGGGAAACCAGATCCGTTCCTATGTCATGCAGCCGTATACGATGGTAAAAGACCACAGAACGAATGCAGAAACAGGAAATGTGGACAGCGTGATGGACGGCGGTATTGACCTGTTTATCAATGCTTACCTGAAGTGGATCACACTTGGCGAGTCTTCCGGAGAAGCAGGCGATATGCCTGATTAAGAGCAAGAATAAAATACAGGAAACTGTATGGAACATGATAGAAGAAAATCTGTCTTCGGGCAGATTTTTTTCGCTTTTTATCAGCAAAGCAAGAAGGAGAATCTGATATGGCAAAACGTATTTTAAATATGACAGCAGAAGAAATGACGCATGCAACAAAAAATGAACTGATCGAAGCAATCGCAGGCAGCGAGGGAAGGGTTCTTGCAAGTGAGACGATCGGCATCACGATTCCTCTGCTTACCGATGTGACCAATGCAGAGTTTGCAGCTTCCATGGGAGCAGACCTGATACTTCTGAACATGTTTGATGTGCAGGAGCCAAAAATCATGGCACTGCCGGAAGTGGAAAAAGAAGAGACGGTACGAGAAGTAAAACGTCTGACCGGACGTATGGTCGGCATCAATCTGGAACCGGTGGAAGAAAGCTATGCTTCCGATAACAAAGAGACCCTGTGGGAGATGAGTGCCGGACGTTATGCAACGGTGGAAAATGCCATTCAGGCTCAGAAAATGGGCGTGGATTTGATCGTTCTGACCGGCAATCCGGGAAATGGAGTGAGCAATCCGGCGATCATTTCTTCCCTGAAAGCGATCTCAGAGGCAGTTGGAGAAAAGATCATGCTGGCGGCCGGGAAAATGCATGCCTCCGGTATCATCGGCGAAGGCGGCGAGAACATCATCACGAAAGAAGATATCCGCCAGTTTGCAGAGGCAGGAGCCGATATCATTCTGCTGCCGGCACCGGGAACCGTGCCTGGCATCACGACCGAATATGTGCGGAAACTGATCAGTTATGCACACAGCCTGAAAAAGCTGACGATCACATCGATCGGAACTTCTCAGGAAGGTGCGGACACCGATACGATCAAACGCATCGCACTGGAGTGCAAGATGGCAGGAACCGACATCCACCACATCGGTGATTCCGGATACGTGGGAATGGCACTGCCGGAAAATATTATGGCGTACGGAACCGTGATCCGCGGAATCCGCCATCAGTATCACAGAATGGCACAGTCCATCCGCAGATAAATATCAGTGAAGTTTTGTACTGCAACAAGTAAGGTACAAAATCACAGCAAAAAGCTTACAAAACAGGTCAGATGACAAAAATTTTATCATCTGGCCTGTTTTGTCAATAGAATCCCGGGCATACTAATGTTAGAATGTAGGCAATTCAGAAAGAACTGGATTGAAACAGGAAATTTCCAAAGAAAAAGAAGACAGGATGGCGGAGGCAGGAAGGTTAGCCTCAAACATTGGAAAGGTGGGCATTCAATATGAAAAAAGGGTTAAAATATACGATGGCAGCAGCAGCCGGAGCCGGAGCAGTGATGCTTCTGAGTAAGAAAACAAAAGAAAATGAGCATAAACAGAAAGAGATAAGCAAAAAAAGAGAAGACGAGAGAAAAGATTACCGCAATACCGAGCGTGGAAAATATGAAAAGAACAGCAAAGGTATTTATTACAGCAACGGTAACTACGAAGCTTTTGCAAGACCGGAAAAACCGGAAGGTGTCGATGGCAAAAATGCTTACATTGTCGGAAGCGGACTGGCATCTCTGGCAGCAGCCTGCTTTCTGGTAAGAGACGGGCAGATGAAAGGATCCCATATCCACATTCTGGAAGCAATGGATATCGCCGGAGGGGCCTGTGACGGTATCTTTGATCCGTCCCGGGGTTATGTGATGCGAGGCGGCAGAGAGATGGAAAATCATTTCGAGTGCCTGTGGGATCTGTTCCGCAGCATTCCGTCCATCGAAACACCGGGCGTATCTGTTCTGGATGAATATTACTGGCTGAATAAAAAAGATCCGAACTACTCTCTTTGCAGAGCAACTGTGAATCGTGGAGAAGATGCACATACCGATGGCAAGTTCAATTTAAGCCAGAAAGGCTGCATGGAGATCATGAAACTGTTCATGACAAAAGACGAAGATCTTTATGATAAAACAATCGAAGATGTATTTGATGACGAAGTGTTTGATTCCACCTTCTGGCTGTACTGGAGAACGATGTTTGCATTTGAAAACTGGCACAGTGCACTGGAAATGAAGCTCTACTTCCAGAGATTTATTCATCACATCGCCGGACTGCCAGATTTCAGTGCTTTGAAATTTACCAAATACAATCAGTATGAATCCCTGATCCTGCCGATGCAGAAATATCTGGAAGAAGCAGGCGTAGATTTCCAGTTCAACACCGAAGTGACAAACGTTGTATTTACCTTTAAAGAAGGCAAAAAGATCGCAACATCGATTGAATGCAAAGTGAACGGAGAAGAGGACAATATTCTCCTGACAGAAGATGACCTTGTCTTTGTCACAAACGGAAGCTGTACGGAAGGAACCATTTACGGAGATCAGAACCATGCACCGGATGCAGATGCAGAAGTACGCAGAAGCGGCTGCTGGGATCTGTGGAAAAACATTGCAAAACAGGATCCGTCCTTTGGACATCCGGAAAAATTCTGCTCGGATATCGAGAAGACAAACTGGGAGTCAGCAACGATCACGACTTTGGATGACAAGATCATTCCGTATATCACGAACATCTGCAAACGTGATCCGAGAAGCGGAAAAGTGGTAACCGGAGGAATTGTAAGCTGTCAGGACTCCAAGTGGCTGCTCAGCTGGACAATCAACCGTCAGGGACAGTTCAAAGAGCAGGATAAAGAAAAAGTCTGCGTATGGGTATATGGACTGTTTACGGATGTGCCGGGCGATTATATCAAGAAACCGATGAAAGAATGTACCGGAAAAGAGATTACCGAAGAATGGCTGTATCACCTGGGCGTTCCAACCGACAAGATCGAGGAACTGGCAGAGAACAGTGCTGTCTGCGTACCGACGATGATGCCGTATATCACTGCATTCTTCATGCCAAGAACCAAAGGTGACAGACCGGATGTCATCCCGGATGGATGTACAAACTTCGCATTCCTCGGACAGTTCGCAGAGACTCCGCGTGATACCGTCTTCACAACCGAGTATTCAGTGAGAACCGCAATGGAGGCTGTTTACGGACTGCTTGGTGTGGACCGCGGCGTACCGGAAGTATGGGGAAGCGTTTACGATATCCGTGAACTGCTTGACAGTTCCGTCAAACTGATGGATGGCAAATCACCGCTGGAGATCCAGCTGCCTGGACCGCTGAACGCACTGAAAAAACCGGTCATCAAAGTGGTAAAAGGAACTGTCATTGAGAAACTGCTGCGTGACCATGGGATTTTAACGGAAGATATGTAATCCTGCCGGATATTTCCAGACCGGAGAGAATTTTGCTTCTATTTATATGGTGGGCAGCCAATCCAGCCTTTAGCGGGACACCGGGGATGATTCCCCGGTGAACTACTTGAAAAATCCTCCAAATAGGGCTATAATACTTGAATAGACGTAAAGATGCACCAAAGTTTGTATGCATTCGAATGAAATTGGAGGAAATCATGTATAAACTGATAAAAAGAGATGGCAAGGCAAAAAGGGGTGAGTTTCACACCGTGCATGGCGTGATACAAACCCCTGTTTTTATGAATGTCGGAACGGCAGCAGCGATCAAGGGAGCAGTATCGACCGAGGACCTGCAGCAGATCGGCACACAGGTGGAGCTGTCCAACACCTATCACCTTCACGTAAGACCGGGTGATCAGGTTGTAAAAAAGATGGGCGGACTGCATAAATTTATGGTATGGGACAAACCGATCCTGACAGACTCCGGTGGATTTCAGGTATTTTCGCTGGCGGGTCTTCGAAAGATCAAAGAAGAAGGCGTATATTTTAATTCCCATGTAGACGGCAGAAAGATTTTCATGGGACCGGAACAGAGCATGCAGATCCAGTCCAATCTGGCGTCCACGATCGCCATGGCATTTGATGAGTGTCCGTCCAGTGTGGCAGAAAGAGAATATGTCCAGCGTTCGGTAGAACGTACGACAAGATGGCTGCATCGCTGCAAAGACGAGATGGCAAGACTGAACAGCCTGCCGGATACGATCAATCAGCATCAGATGCTCTTTGGTATTAACCAGGGTGCGATCTACGAAGATATCCGTATCGAGCATGCACAGCAGATCCGTGAGCTGGATCTGGACGGATATGCAGTCGGCGGCCTGGCAGTCGGTGAGAGCCATGAGGAGATGTACCGTATTCTGGATGCAGTTGTACCGGAGCTTCCGGTGGATAAGCCAACTTATCTGATGGGGGTTGGTACACCGGCAAATATTCTGGAAGCGGTAGACCGGGGAGTTGATTTCTTTGACTGTGTTTATCCAAGCAGAAACGGCCGCCATGGCCATGTCTACACGAACCATGGAAAGCTGAATCTGTTCAATGCAAAATATGAGCTGGATCCGAAACCGATCGAAGAAGGATGCCAGTGTCCGGCATGCCGTCACTACAGCAGAGCGTACATCCGTCATCTGCTGAAAGCAAAAGAAATGCTGGGCATGCGTCTGTGTGTGCTGCATAACCTGTATTTTTACAATCATCTGATGGAAGAAATCCGCGATGCGATCGAAGCCGGAAACTACAAGGCATTTAAAAAAGAAAAATTGGCAGGATTTGAAAATAATGCTTGAATAACAGGCACAGATTGTGTATGATATAAGTTAGTGACACTTTTTCGGAAAAACCCGAAATCTAAGCGAAATACGCATGACCAGGAGGTAAATATGAATTTATTAAGTACATCTTCAACAGCAGGCGGACTGGGATTCACCCTGATCTATATCGTGGTGATCTGTGCAGTTATGTGGTTCCTGCTGGTAAGACCGCAGAAAAAGGAACAGAAAAGACTGGACACAATGCTGGCAAGCCTTGCAGTAGGTGACAGCGTTGTTACAACAAGCGGATTTTACGGAGTTGTGATCGATCTGACAGACGAAGACGTGATCGTAGAATTCGGAAGCAACAAAAACTGCCGTATTCCAATGAAAAAATCAGCAATCGCTGAAGTAGAAAAGGCAGAAGAAAGCAAATAAAAGATGTGAAAAAGTACAGAGACGTGGGAATTGTTTCTGTACTTTTTTTATGCGTGTCTCCAGCAAAGCTGGACTACACTTGCCAGTGTAAGTCCGGTCACGATAATCGCCAGTGAGCCGTGTAGTAATACAGGGTGCTAAGCGAGTGGATAAAGTAACCTTGAAAAAGGGGCGAGCAATTGTATCATTCCGCCAAGAGAAACGAAAAGTGGATGCGGCACTAGACTGCTACATTATTTGCACTTTTACAAGATGGTATAACAAGAAATACCAGAGACATAATTGTATGTCAAAGGTGGGATTTGTAAGAAATAGCATTTATGGAAAAGGATTAAAGAAAATGGCTAGAGCATGACGTAATGCTGTAGAAAGAAGAATGTCGGAAAGCTGTGTGAGGGAGAAACTTATGCACGGTTTGATGAGGGGGATGAAAATTTCACCCGCCTATTCTACCTTACAATTGAGAATTTCCTGAGCAATATTTTGTTAAAATTTGTGTTTATATATAAAATTTTGCGAATATAAATATTTTTTCTCTTTATTTAACAAAAAAAATAATAATTTTATATTATATAGAAAAAAATAAACATATTTAATAAAAATAAGATTGACAATAACACTATTTCATGCTAAGGTGCAAATAACAAGTAAATGAAGTACAGAAAGGAGATAGTATGGCAAATATTAAAGGAAAAGTAAAGACGTTGGCAATGGTAAAAAACGTAGTGAATGTAAAAAATTGTACTAATTTTGGTTGTATGGCAATTGACGGAAAGAAAGCTTGGGGATTAAAAACTGCAAGCGGAAATGAGTACAGTGTTGTACATTATTGCAGTGATGTTAATGACAAAGTTTCTTTAAGATATACAACTCCTAAAGGACTTTTGGGACATGGGAACTGTATGACATGTAGCAATTCTAATTTGTTGTTTGGGGTGTCTAACGGACTTAATGGGGAGAATTATATTGTTCGTGTACCACGTGGGTTTAAAGGTGACTGGGATCGGAAAGTTATATTTAAATCTGAAAAGAAAATTCCGGCACTTGCTTTTTATAGTAATTATCATTATCTGATTCGCGTAGGAGATAGTCCGGAAAATCAAAGAGCACGATTCGGTATTGGGGTTCTGGAAGGCCAGAATACAGCTAATCCGACAGTAAAATATGATTCTTCAAACGAGTTTTATATAAATACAAAATGGACATATAAGCATGTTCAGGATATTCATTATGAACCATCTAAAGGTTTATTGTTCCAGACAATGAACGACAGCACTCTAACAATAAGTAAAATAGCAGTATATGATCTGAATGGTTCATATACTACCTATAATGGAAAGAAAATGTTTAGCCCAAAAGATATGATTACGTTTGATATGCACAATACACATACAAAATACGAAGTGGAGTCACTGGGGCTGGATGAAGACGGATACATTGTTATGGCTTGCAATATTCACTTGAAAACAGAAAGTAATGAAACGGATGCCTTCCAGAGGGTAACAAATGTAAAATACTAGAATAACACTATATAAAAAAGAGGAGATGTAGTCAAATGAAACAAAAAGGAGAATTTTATAAAGTGAAAAAATCTGGTTTTTCTATGTTGTTATTGTTGATATGTGTTTCGATGTTGTCTGTAATGCCTGTATCTGCTGCCAGAAAAAAGAGCCGTTATGACCTTCAGTTTTCAGATTTGAAAGTCAATAAAAAGAAGCTGAAAGCAGGAGAAAAATGTGAAATCAGCATGAAGGTTAAAAACAAAGGAACAGGGAAAATTCAACGTTTGACTGTTACATATCAGGGACCGAAACGTCAGTATTATGATGTTCTGCTGAAATATAAAAAGAAAAGTAAAAGATGGACGGGCAATTTTACAGTAAATAAAGGAATGGAAAAAGGGATCTGGAAGATCTGGTGTGTTACAGCAGATAAAAATTATGATGAAGAGTATCATTATAGTTGTTATAACAAAAATTTAGATAAATTGATTACACCAGGTGCGGATTTTTCAAAGGGAAATATCCAGATTAGTGGAACGAAAGCGGATTATAAAAAACCGAAGATAAGATGGAACAATTTAAAAACCTGGAACGAGCAGGTTACGGCAAAGGGCGGAATAATAAATTGCCGACTAAAGGTAACGGACAACAGTGGTATTTCTTTTGTCAGAATTATCTTTGCAAAAAGACCGGAAGAAGGTAAAAAGCTGATACCGGATATTAGTATTATAATGAAGTATAATAAAAAGACAGGCTATTACGAAGGAAGCAGTACACAGGGAAAAGGAAAGTATCTGGTGGCAGGTATAACAGCGGCAGATCTGTTCGGAAATGAAATTTTTTATTATAATTCACAATGCGAATCATACGGATATTACCAGCCTGAAAACTCAATCCGCAAAGATTTGTCAGACTTAAGTGTAAGCCTTGGAATTTCAGAAGATGATATACCACAGGAGACAGAAAAACAGACAGAAAGTGAAAGAGAACCGATTGCAAAACCAAGAAAAACAGATGTTTTTGTCAATAAGAGAAGCCCGGAGACATCTGAGTATGACTATGCGGTGGTGATAGACAAGGTGGTGTATCAGTATCGGATGGAAACCGATGATTATGCAGTCGTTGCATTTGATGAAAACAATGGAAATATGGAAGATGGAAGAAAAGTAAAAGTAAGGGCAGAGATTCTTGGAAGACCGGTAACGGAAGTTACACTCCATGGAGAATTTGATCCTCCGCAGGGAAGAGTGCATTTGATTCTTCCAGAGTCTGTCAGGAAAATTCAGATTGATGAATGTACATTCAAAGCGATTACCTTTCCATCCACTTTTACAAAGAAAAACAGTAAGAGCATTGTATCTGAATGTACGATAGGAAAGATTTATCTGGCAGGAAAGTCTGTGTATACGGGAAACATATATCAGATAAGTGGACTGAAAACTATAAAGCTTCCATCAAAATTAAAATATATAAAAGCGGGATTTTTAAAGGGGAGCACTGATCTCGAAAAAATTAGTATTCCGAATCAGGTCAGAACAATTGGAAAAGAAGCATTTGCAGGGTGCAGAAATCTGAAAATTTATATTCCGGCTACAGTGAAAAATATTGGAAAAAATGCATTTGGAAAAGGTGATGGATGCGTGAAAAAAATTTACTGTGTGAAAAATTCAGCGGCATATAAATATGCAAAAAAGAATAATATCCCTTATAAAACAGTGTCGATCAAGGAATAAAAAAGGATTTGATGTAAAAGTAATGTAAAAGGTTTTCAGATGCTATTTACAATACTATAAAAATCTAGTATTGTAAAAATAAGATATCCACGAAAGCAGGAGAGTGACAGAAATAGTGGAAAATATCAGGTAATAAACGGCTGAGCACATAAGAGGGGGGTAATATAAACGGCCGTTTTACATATCATACATGCGAAGGAAATGGATGATGTAGCATGAAAAGAAAGCGAATACAGAAAAATAAAAATATCGTAAAAAGGGGCTATATAAATTATGAAACGAACAAAGAAAATCGCAGCATTTCTGATACTGTTTTTATGTGCATCCATGCTTCTGGTTCTTCCGACCTCGGCAAAAAGCAGAAAAAAGTATGATCTTAAGGTATCGGATGTAAAAGTCAGCAGTAAAAATCTGAAGCCGGGAGATAAATGCAAAATCAGCATGAAAATCGTAAACAGGGGATATGGAAAGATGAAAAATGTTTACGTGTGCTATGATTCACCGTCAACGCAGGTGTACTACGTACCGCTTCAGTATAAAAAGAGCAACGGCAGATGGGTTGGAAATTTCAAAGTAGAAAAGGGAATGCAGAAGGGAACCTGGCGTATCTGGAGTATTGATGTGAATCGTGTTTTTGACGATATCTACGCATCCTGGTATGCGTATTATAACCACAAACTTGGAAACCGGTCCTATCCGGGAAGTGATCTCTCAAAAGGAAATATTAAGATCCGGAAGACCAAGGCAGATCATAAAAAACCGGAAATTCACGCTGACACGTTGCAGGTAGAAAAAGTGGCAGACACGGAAAAAGGTGGAAAGATCAGCTGCCGTATAAAAGTAACGGACGGCAGCAGCATCAAAAGAGTAACACTGACTTTAAAAGGGCCTGTCAGCACAGATCATCCGGTAGCAGTAGAGACGGAAATCGAAATGAAATATAATAAAAAAACAGGATATTACGAAGGAAGTGCAAACAAAGAAAAGGGTACCTATCGCGTGGAGAATGTATATGCAGAGGATGTATTTGGTAACCATGGCTGGAAAGAAATTTCCGGATATCAGTTAGAATTATAAAAGCAGAATTATAAAAGAAAAAGATGAAAGATGGATTGTATCCGGATCCATTTTACAACAACATTTCGGGGAGGGCAGCCTCCCCGTTTTTGTATTGCGACACTTTTGCGAGTTAACTTAATAAAGTGTTTTGGCAAATGTATACAGAAGCATTTGCTTACAATATGATGTTGAAATCTTCATAAAAAAATAAGAAAGATAAACAACATAAATGCATAATGTAAAAGTAATGTAAAAGTTTTCCAGATGCTGTTGACAACACTATAAATACGTAGTAGTCTGCCAGAAAAGTACGGAATATCTGCGAAAACGGAAAGACGAACAGAAATCGCAGAACCGTTTATCACTGTTTTCTTACAAAAGGAAACCAAAAGGGAAATAAAGAAGAGGGGAAGAAAATGAGAGAAAAAGAGAAATGCAGGAAAGGGAACGTGCAGTATTTTTGCATGTATACAGCCGGTTTTCTGGCAGCGGCACTTTTATTATTACTGATCTTTGCAAAGGAACATGCATCTTTTACCAAAATGGCGGACGGTGTGGCACAGCATTATGCAGTGCTGATGTGGATCCGTAATACGCTGCGGCAGTTTTTACATGGAAATTTTGCATTGCCGATGGTTGATTTTTCGGTTGGACAGGGGTTTGATGTGATCGGGACGCTGAACTATTACGGCGTTGGGGATCCCGTCAATTTGCTGACCGTATTTTTTGCGGATAACCATCTGGATCAGATGTACATGTTTCTGATCCTGTTTCGGATGTATCTTTCAGGCCTTACTTTTTCTTATTATTGCAGCACGGCCGGGATTCAAAGAAAAGCCTCGGTACTGTGTGGTTCCTGGCTGTATGTATTTTGCAGTTTTGCACTGATCGGTGGAATGAAGCATCCGCTGTTTTTAAATGGTATGCTGTATCTGCCGCTGCTGCTTGCCGGAACGGAGAAAGTCCTGCAAAAGAAAAGCATCCGCTTTTTAAGCGTATCGGTGGCACTTGCCTTTATGAGCAACTACTATTTCATGTACATGAACACCATACTGTGCGGCATTTATCTGTGTGTACGGCTTTTCGGACATTATCGGGAATACGGGATCAGAAAGATCCTACTGCTGATCTTAAAAATGGCGGCGGCGTGGATCTGGGGCATATGCCTTGGAGCAGTGATCATTCTGCCGTCCGTCTATGCCTTTCTTCACAATGCAAGAGTGGACACTGCGGTGGAAGAGGCACAGAACTTTTACAGCATTGCACACTACCGGAAAATGATCCTCGGATTTTTCCAGACACTTCCGATGACGAACGGCTGGACAGTACATGGAACGGCGATCGGCGGTCTTGCCGGTGTGCTGATGCTCTTTACGTCAAAAAAAAGGAGTCGGGAAAATTGCCAGCTGAAGATCGGATTTGTCGTGCTGCTTGTGTTGCTCTGTATTCCGTTTGGCGGAAAAATGATGAATGGTTTTGCTTATGTGACAAACCGCTGGAGTTACGGCATGGCGTTTTTATGTGCACTGATGGCAGCTCAGGCGGTTGCAGATTTAAAAGAACAGAATACAAAAATATTCCTGATCCTTGGAGCGGCAGCGGGCATCCTTGCTGCAGCATTATCCGCATCGAACGGAAAAGCCATGCGATATGCGATCGCAGCTCTTGCAGTGACCGTTCTGACATTTGCACTTGGAGCGATTCTGGAGCGAAAGCAGAGAAAAAGACTGGCAGGATGTCTGGTGTCTTTCGTTGTGTTTGCCGGTGTCTGCTGCAATCTCATCACCTTCTTTACACCGGTCGGATATTCTTATGCCGCACGTTTTACAAAAAGAGGCGTGTCGGAGTCCGTGTTACTGAACCGTGCCGTAAAAAATGTACAGAATGCAAAGCTTGCGGAAGAAGGATTTTACCGTGTGGAACTGCCGTCTTCTCTGTTCAACCGTTCGCTGGCATCCAGTCTGAATACAACAGAATTTTATTACAGCGTGATTCCAAAATCCATGAAAGATCTTTACGTTTCTCTTGGAATGGCAGAATACGAACGCCCGAATGTATTTCACGGATTGGAAAACAGGCAGATCCTGAAAAATATGCTCTGTGTGAGGTATCAGTCAGATAAAAAGAAAGTAACCTGTAACGAAGATGCTCTTCCGGTTGGCTATACGTATGATAAAATCATGAGCAAAGAAAATTATGACCGCCTGACGCCGCTTGAGTGCCAGGCAGCACTTCTGGAATATGCTGTTTTAGATGACGATGCTGAAAAAATCCTGGAAAAACAGGGGAAGACTTTTGAAAGAGGAAAGAGTCCTTCTGATGGTGCTGTTATAGGTGGAAATCTGAAAATTACAGGAGAGGATCGGGCATCCTGGAAAGATGGAACGTTAAAAGGGAAAAAACAAGGCAGAATGAAACTGAAGTTTCAGACAGAAGAAACGTCAGAAACTTATCTGGTGCTGAAAGACCTCTCTTCCAGATTAAAAGTAAGAAAAAAACATATGCTTTCCGTGCAAAGCAAAAAAGCAAGGCAGGAGATTCCGATGTGTGCAGTGAGCAATGAAAAAAAGATGAAACGGGATGTGATCGCAGTCAATCTTGGCATCAGGCAGGCGGGAACCTGCAGCCTGCATTTTCATAAATCACATACTTATAAGCTGAAAGAGATGGAGATTTATGGTATTTCCGAAAGTTTTATCAAAGAACAGACAAAAAAGCGGCGAAAAGAATCTATGACAGATGTAAAACAGAGTACAAACTGTATCAAGGGCAGGATCAGCGTATCCGAAGATAAGATTTTGCAGCTGGCGGTTCCATACAGCAGGGGATGGCACATTTTTGTTGATGGAAAAAAGGCAAAATCTTTCGCCAGTAGTGTTGCTTATACCGGGATCTTTCTTGAAAAAGGGGAGCATACGGTCGAAATGCATTATATCAGCCCGTGGATCATTCCCGGTACGGTGCTGAGTGTGGCGGCATGGATCTGGATGGCACTGTCTTTTGCCGTAAAAAAGAGAAGAATTTCGGTAGATAAGAGAATAAAATAGTTCAGATTTTTGAAAAAGTGGCTATTTGTCGTAAGGAAAATGACGGATAGCCGCTTTTTTTGTTGTTATTAAGGTTGAAATCTGTACCAAAATGCATTATCATATAGAATTAAAGCGGTAAAGTTTCAAGAGAAAAACAAGAATAATACTTTACCAGGATGTATGCAGAGATATGCAGGCATATGCAAAACTGCAGATGAGAACGGAGGAAAAGGATATGAGTTACAATATCGCAGTCATTCCAGGCGACGGTATCGGACCGGAAATCGTGCGTGAAGCACAGAAAGTGCTGGATGCAGCAGGAAAAAAATATGGTTTTGAATTAAAATATACAGAAGTTTTAATGGGAGGAGCATCCATCGATGTTCATGGTGTGCCTCTGACAGATGAGGCGATCGCAACCGCAAAAGCAAGCGATGCCGTTCTGATGGGCTCCATCGGCGGAGATGCAAAGACCTCCCCGTGGTACAAACTGGCACCGAACCTTCGTCCGGAGGCAGGACTCTTAAAAATCCGCAAAGAGCTGAATCTGTTTGCAAACTTAAGACCGGCATACCTGTACGAAGAATTAAAAGAGGCCTGCCCGCTGCGTGATGATATCATCGGTGACGGTTTTGATATGATGATCATGCGTGAGCTGACCGGCGGTCTGTATTTCGGAGAACGTCACACAACCGAGGAGAACGGAGTACGCAAAGCCGTTGATACACTTTCTTATGATGAGAATGAGATCCGCCGTATCGCTGTCCGTGGATTTGACATTGCAAGAAAACGCCGCCATAAAGTAACCAGTGTGGATAAGGCAAACGTTCTGGATTCTTCCAGACTGTGGAGATCCGTTGTGGAAGACGTTGCAAAAGATTACCCGGATGTCACACTGGAGCATATGCTGGTAGACAACTGTGCCATGCAGCTGGTGCGTGACCCGAAACAGTTCGATGTCATCCTGACCGAGAATATGTTCGGAGATATCCTTTCCGATGAGGCAAGTATGGTGACCGGTTCCATCGGAATGCTGTCTTCCGCCAGCCTGAATGAGACAAAATTCGGTCTGTATGAGCCAAGCCACGGTTCTGCACCGGATATCGCAGGCAAAGATCTGGCAAACCCGATCGCTACGATCCTTTCCGCTGCCATGATGCTGCGTTTCTCACTGGATCTGGATGAAGCGGCAGATGCGATCGAAGCAGCGGTAAAACAGGTACTCAAAGACGGATACCGCACAGGCGATATCATGTCGGAAGGATGCACAAAAGTCGGAACCGTTCAGATGGGAGATCTGATCGCAGAACGCATATAAAACCGAATCCGGCATCATATAAATGGAGGTATGTTACAATGAAAAGTGATAATGTAAAAAAAGGGATCCAGCAGGCACCGCACCGTTCTCTGTTCAATGCTCTTGGCATGACAAAGGAAGAGATGGAGCGTCCGTTAGTTGGTATCGTAAGTTCTTATAATGAAATCGTTCCGGGTCATATGAACCTGGATAAAATCGTCAATGCAGTAAAACAGGGTGTTGCCATGGCAGGCGGTACACCGGTAGTATTCCCGGCGATCGCAGTCTGCGACGGTATTGCCATGGGTCATATCGGTATGAAATATTCTCTGGTAACAAGAGATCTGATCGCAGATTCTACCGAGGCAATGGCACTGGCACATCAGTTCGATGCCCTGGTCATGGTTCCGAACTGTGACAAGAATGTACCGGGACTTCTGATGGCAGCCGCACGTATCAATGTGCCGACCGTATTTGTAAGCGGCGGCCCGATGCTGGCAGGTCATGTGAAGGGACGCAAACGCAGCCTTTCCAGTATGTTTGAGGCAGTCGGAGAATACTCTGCCGGCAAACTGACTGCAGACGATGTATGTGAATTCGAAGAAAAAGTATGTCCGACCTGTGGCTCCTGCTCCGGTATGTACACTGCAAACAGCATGAACTGCCTGACAGAAGTACTTGGTATGGGACTTCGTGGAAACGGAACCATTCCGGCTGTATATTCCGAGCGTATCCGTCTTGCAAAACATGCAGGTATGCAGGTTATGGAAATGTACCGTCAGAATATCCGTCCACGCGACATTATGACAGAGGATGCAATTTTGAATGCACTGACCGTGGATATGGCACTGGGATGTTCTACAAACAGTATGTTGCATTTGCCGGCGATTGCACATGAAATCGGCATGGATTTCGATATCACATTTGCAAATGAGATCAGTGCAAAGACACCGAACCTCTGCCACCTGGCACCGGCAGGCCCGACCTACATGGAGGATCTGAATGAAGCCGGCGGTGTTTATGCCGTTATGAATGAATTAAATAAACTTGGTCTGCTGCACACCGACTGCATGACCGTTACCGGAAAGACCGTAGGCGAGAATATCAAAGACTGCGTAAACTTAAATCCGGAAGTCATCCGCCCGGTAGAAAATCCGTACAGCAAGACCGGCGGACTGGCTGTCCTGACCGGAAATCTGGCACCGGACGGAAGTGTTGTAAAACGTTCTGCCGTTGTGCCTGAAATGATGGTACATGAAGGTCCGGCAAGAGTCTTTGAATGTGAGGAAGATGCATGTGAGGCTATTCTCTCCGGAAAGATCAAAGAAGGCGATGTTGTCGTGATCCGTTACGAAGGACCAAAAGGCGGTCCTGGTATGAGAGAAATGCTGAATCCGACTTCTGAGATCGCAGGTATGGGACTTGGTTCCACGGTTGCCCTGATCACAGACGGCCGTTTCAGCGGTGCGTCCAGAGGAGCTTCCATCGGTCACGTATCACCGGAAGCAGCAGTCGGCGGTCCGATCGCACTGGTAGAAGAAGGCGATATCATCAAGATCAACATTCCGGAAAACAGACTGGAACTGGCTGTTTCTGATGAAGAGCTGGCAAGAAGAAAAGCCAACTGGACACCGAGAGAGCCGAAGGTAAAGACCGGCTATCTGGCACGTTACGCTTCTATGGTAACTTCCGGTAACAGAGGAGCTATTCTTGTTTCAGAAAAATAATTCTGAAACAAGAATTGAAGCTAAGCAACAACAGTAAGAAAAGTAAAGGTGAGGACAGCAGGATGAAGTTAAATGGTTCAGAAATCGTAATCGAGTGCCTGAAAGAGCAGGGCGTAGACACTGTTTTCGGTTATCCGGGCGGCACGATTTTAAATGTATACGATGCATTATATAAACATGGTTCAGAGATCAATCATATCTTAACATCCCATGAGCAGGGTGCTGCTCATGCGGCAGACGGATATGCAAGAGCAACCGGAAAAGTCGGCGTATGCATGGCAACTTCCGGTCCCGGAGCAACCAACCTGGTAACCGGTATTGCAACGGCATATATGGATTCCATTCCAGTGGTTGCCATCACAGCGAACGTAGCCGTTCCGCTGCTTGGAAGAGACAGTTTCCAGGAGATCGACATCACGGGTGTAACGATGCCGATCACAAAGCATAACTATATTGTAAAAGACATCACAAAACTGGCAGATACCATCCGTGAAGCATTCCGCATTGCACAGGAAGGCAGACCTGGTCCTGTTCTGGTTGATATCACAAAAGATGTGACCGCCGCAGAGACCGAGTATGTAAAAGAAGAGCCGTTCCCGGTAGAACGCAGCACACAGTATATCAAAGAAAAAGATCTGGAACAGGCAACAGAGCTGATCAATGAGAGTGAAAAGCCATTTGTTTTTGTCGGCGGCGGTGCCGTGACATCCGGGGCTTCCAAAGAACTGATGGAGTTTGTAAAGAAAATAGACGCACCGGTTGCAGACAGCCTGATGGGAAAAGGTGCTTTTGACGGCACCGATGAGCTTTACATGGGTATGCTCGGTATGCACGGAACAAAAGCATCCAACTTAGGTGTAACAAAATGTGATCTGCTGATCACGGTCGGTTCCCGGTTCAGTGACCGTGTCATCGGAAATGCCAGCCGTTTTGCAAAAAATGCCAAAATTCTCCAGATTGATGTCGATCCGGCAGAGATCAACAAAAACATTCAGGTAGACTGCAGTATTATCGGAGATCTCAAAGAAGTGCTGACACGTCTCAATCAGAGAATTGAAAAACATGAGCATAAAGAATGGATCAAAGAGATTGAAACAATCTCCGAAGAGCATCCTCTGAAATACAATGAAGAAGGTCTGACCGGTCCGTATGTGATTGAGCAGATCTATAAAGTAACCGAAGGAAATGCCATCATCACAACCGATGTCGGACAGCATCAGATGTGGGCTGCACAGTATTATCGTTACAAAGATCCGCGTACCTTCCTGTCATCCGGCGGACTTGGCACCATGGGTTATGGTGTCGGAGCTGCAATCGGAGCCAAAGTGGGAAGACCGGACAAAGTGGTACTGAATATCGCCGGAGACGGATGTTTCCGTATGAACATGAATGAGATTGCAACCGCAGCCCGATACAACATCCCGATCATTCAGGTTGTCATCAATAACCATGTGCTCGGTATGGTTCGCCAGTGGCAGACACTATTCTACGGAAAACGTTATTCACAGACCATTCTGAATGACGGTGTGGATTTTGTGAAAGTGGCAGAAGCACTTGGTGCAGAAGGCATCCGTGTAACGAAAAAAGAAGAAGTCGCACCGGCTGTTGAAAAAGCGATCGCACTTGGCAAACCGGTTGTGATCGACTGTGTGATCGACTGCGATGACAAAGTCTTTCCGATGGTTCCGGCAGGTGCACCGATCGAAGATGTATTTGATCAGGACGATCTGAATAAAGAAGCATAAATTCGGTTCTGTAAGCCTTTTTCCAGAACTTGGAAAAAGGCTTGACTAATTTTTAACAAAGTACTATAGTAAAGTGTAGAAAATAAGTGCTGATATCTGGCGGAATTTTGAAAACAGGCATCAGCACTTGCTATAAAACTCATCACACAACAAAGTGAGAAGTCAAGGAGGATATGAAAGTGAGCAGAGTGTACAATTTTTCAGCAGGTCCGGCCGTATTACCGGAAGAAGTATTAAAAGAAGCAGCAGCAGAAATGCTGGATTACAAGGGCTGTGGTATGTCCGTTATGGAAATGAGTCACCGCTCACAGGTCTTTGACGATATTATCAAAGAAGCAGAGCAGGATCTGCGTGATCTGATGCATATTCCGGATAACTATAAAGTGCTGTTCCTGCAGGGCGGTGCTTCACAGCAGTTTGCTATGATTCCTATGAATCTGATGAAAAACAAAGTTGCAGATTATATCGTAACAGGACAGTGGGCAAAAAAAGCATATCAGGAGGCACAGAAATACGGAAAAGTAAACAAGATCGCAACTTCTGAAGATAAGACATTCTCCTATATTCCGGATTGCTCCGATCTGCCGGTCAGCCCGGATGCAGACTATGTATATATTTGTGAGAACAACACCATTTATGGTACAAAATTCAAAACACTGCCGAATACAAAAGGCAAGACACTGGTAGCAGACGTTTCTTCCTGCTTCCTGTCAGAGCCGGTCGATGTCACAAAATACGGCATCATTTACGGCGGCGTTCAGAAGAATATCGGACCGGCAGGCATGGTGATCTCCATTATCCGCGAAGATCTGATCACAGATGAGGTACTGGAAGGTACACCGACCATGCTGAAATTTAAGACACATGCCGATGCAGGTTCTCTGTACAACACACCGAACTGCTACTGCATTTATATGTGCGGCAAGGTATTCAAATGGCTGAAAAAGATGGGCGGTCTGGAAGTCATGAAAGAACGCAACGAAAAGAAAGCAAAACTGCTCTACGATTATCTTGACAGCAGCAAGCTGTTCAAAGGAACAGTAGAAAAAGATTCCCGCTCTCTGATGAACGTACCGTTTGTCACAGGTGACAAAGACCTGGATGCAAAATTTGTAAAAGAAGCAAAAGAAGCCGGACTTGAAAACCTGAAAGGTCATCGTACCGTTGGCGGTATGCGTGCAAGTATCTACAATGCAATGCCATATGAAGGTGTGGAAGCACTGGTAGCATTTATGAAGAAATTTGAAGAGGAGAATCTGTAAAATGAAATATACATGCTTAAACCCGATCGCTTCTGTAGGACTGGAGCAGTTCACAGAAGGTTACGAAAAAACAGAAAAAATGGAAGATGCAGACGCAGTGCTGGTAAGAAGTGCTGCCATGCATGATCTGGAGCTGCCGGATGGTCTGTATGCAGTTGCACGTGCCGGTGCCGGTGTCAACAACATTCCGCTGGATAAATGTGCAGAAAAAGGTATCGTTGTATTTAACACACCGGGAGCCAATGCAAACGGCGTAAAAGAGCTGGTGATCGCAGGCATGCTGCTGGCTTCCCGTGATATCATCGGCGGTGTGGAATGGGCAAAATCCGAAGCCGGAAGCGAAGATATCGCAAAAAAGGCAGAAAAAGAAAAGAAGAAATTTGCAGGATGCGAACTGATGGGCAAAAAGCTTGGTATCATCGGACTTGGTGCGATCGGTATCCAGGTGGCAAACGTGGCAGAATGTCTGGGTATGGATGTATATGGTTATGATCCGTACATTTCTGTTGATGCGGCATGGAAACTTTCCAAAGGCGTAAAGCACATCAAAGATGTGGACGATATTTACCGTACCTGCGATTATATCACGATCCATGTACCGCTGCTGGATTCCACCAGAAAGATGATCAATCAGAATGCAATCGATCTGATGAAAGAAAATGTCGTGATCCTGAACTTTGCACGTGATATGCTGGTAGATGAAGAGGCTGTTGTAAAAGCCCTCAAAGAAGGAAAAGTAAAGAAATATGTCTGCGATTTCCCGAATACCACAACCGCAGGTGTGGAAAATGCGATCATCATCCCTCATCTGGGTGCATCCACCGCAGAATCGGAAGACAACTGTGCAAAGATGGCAGTTCAGGAACTGATGGAATACCTGGAAAAAGGAAATATCATCAATTCTGTAAACTATCCGAACTGCAGTCTGGGCGAGTGCACACATGCAAACCGTATTGCGATCAACCACCGCAACGTAAAGAACATGCTGGGACAGTTTACCGACATTTTTGCAACATCTGATATCAACATCGCAAACATGGTAAACAAGAGCAAAGGCGATTATGCATACTCTCTGTTTGATCTGGACAGCGTGGCATCCGAAGAAGTACTGGATAAGATCCGTGCAGTCGAAGGTGTGCTGAGAGTCAGAGTGATCAAATAAAAAACAAAAGAATAAGAAAAATAAGAGGACAAAAGGCTGTTGCAGTTTTCTGCTTCAGCCTTTTTCAGTACGGAAGAGGCGGCTCATAAACCGAAACGCCCGGACCGTGCAGAGATGGAGGAATGATTATGGCAGAGATCAGAACATTTTGTGCTGTACATCCGGCAGAAGGACTTGCATCTAAACTCGCAGCTCTTCCTTATGATGTCTACAGCCGTGACGAGGCAAGAGAACAGGTCAAAAAAGCACCGGAAAGCTTTCTGGCGATCGACCGCCCGGAGACCCAGTTTCCAAAAGATCAGGATATGTATGCACCGGAAGTCTATCAGAAAGCACATGATATGTTAGAGGAATGGATCAAAAGAGGCTCCTTTGTGCAGGATCAGCAGAAATGTTACTATCTGTATGAACTGACGATGGATGGAAGGTCACAGACCGGTCTTGTGGCATGTGCCTCGATTGACGATTATTTAAACGGTATGATCAAAAAGCATGAAAATACAAGAGCAGAAAAAGAGCAGGACCGTATCCGACACGTGGATACCTGCAATGCACAGACCGGACCGATCTTTCTTGCCTACCGCAAAGATCAGACGATCGCAGAGGTGACAGCAAAAATAAAACAGCAGAAACCGATGTTTGCGTTTGTCTCGGAAGATGGCATCGGACATAAAGGCTGGAGAGTGGATGCAAAAGAGGATATTGCAATAATTGCAGATACATTTGCGAAAATAGATAAAATTTATATCGCAGACGGACATCACAGGGCAGCATCGGCAGTCAAAGTAGGGCAGCTTCGCAGAAAACAGCATCCGGATTATGACGGCAGTGAAGAATTCAATTATTTTCTGTCGGTATTATTCCCGGATGAGGAACTTTACGTTATGGATTACAATCGTGTCGTCCTGGATCTGAACGGACAGACAAGAGAAGGCTTTCTGAAAAACGCAGCGAAGATTTTTGATGTACAACCGGTAAATGCGGCATATCATCCGCAGAAAAAGGGTACTTTTGGCATGTATCTTAGCGGTCAGTGGTATCATCTTACGGCAAAGGCAGATCTTACAAAAGACGATCCGGTGGAAGGTCTGGATGTCGCTTATCTGCAAAGAGAATTTTTGCAGCCATATCTGAATATCCAGGATCCGAAAACATCAAAACGCATCAGGTATGTGGGCGGGATCCGCGGACTTTCCGAGCTGGAGCGTATGGTCGATCATGTAAAAGAGACGCAGCAGAAAGATGCGGTGGCTTTTTCCATGTATCCGACTTCCATGGCAGAACTGTTTGCCGTAGCCGATGCCGGCATGCTGATGCCGCCGAAATCCACCTGGTTTGAGCCAAAACTTCGGAGCGGACTGTTTCTGCATATGTTATAATTTTTTTGCTTTTTTACTGTTGGTGTTTGTGTTAAAATAGAATAATAATACTTGGGGTGCGAAGCATGGAACAATCCGCAGGTATCATAATTTAAGAAACATTATGGGCAAGCAGCAAAGCGGATTGCGAATATCCGCTTAAATACATAAGGGAGGGTTTGAAGATTATGGACAACAAATTATATGAAATGATGGACTGGGCAGCAGTAGAGGGGATTGTATATTCAGAAGAAGATCATCCGCACGATATTCTGGGGGCACATGTGACAGAAGAAGGGATTCTGATCCAGACGTTTCTGCCGACGGCAAAGAGTGTGACAGTGGTGTTGAAAGACAGCAAAAAAGAATATCCGATGGATTTAGAGGATGAGGAAGGCTTTTTCGCTGCACTGCTTCCGGGTAAAAGAATTCCGAAATATCATTATCACGTAGATTTTGGAGAAGAAGCAGACGGAAAAGAAAATATCGTAGAATACGAAGATCCATATCGTTTTGCACCACAGATCACGGAAAAAGAAACGAAGAAATTTAATGCAGGCATCTGCTACGATATCTACGAAAAACTGGGATCACATCCAATGACGGTCAATGGTGTGGAAGGTGTTTTGTTTGCAGTATGGGCACCAAATGCCATGCGTGTCAGCGTGGTAGGCGATTTCAACCTCTGGGATGGCAGACGTCTGCCGATGAGAAGACTGTGGGATTCCGGTATTTTTGAACTGTTTGTACCGGGACTTGCTGCAGGACAGCTCTATAAATATGAAATCAAGGCAAAGGGAGGGCT
The DNA here is from genome assembly GCF_046967715.1 of Hominisplanchenecus sp. NCBI lineage: Bacteria > Bacillati > Bacillota > Clostridia > Lachnospirales > Lachnospiraceae > Hominisplanchenecus > Hominisplanchenecus sp. Next base: position 29,521 of record NZ_JBKVNQ010000004.1, on the reverse strand, counting down.
GACATTCTTAAAAGCAGATCCGTATGCCAATGCTGCACAGCTTCGTCCTGACACGGCATCGGTGATCACAGACCTGAGTCAGTATGCATGGAAAGATGAAGCATGGCTGAAACAGAGAAAAAATGCAGACAGTAAGAAGGTTCCGATGTCCATTTATGAGGTACATCTTGGCTCATTCCGCAAGCCGGAGGACGGCAGGGAGTTTTACAATTATCGTGAACTGGCTGTGATGCTTGCGGACTATGTAAAAGAGATGGGCTATACGCATATTGAGCTGATGCCGGTTATGGAGCACCCGTTTGACGGTTCCTGGGGCTATCAGGTGACCGGATACTATGCACCGACCAGTCGTTACGGCACACCGGAAGATTTCATGTATTTCATGGACTATATGCATGCACAGGGCATCGGTGTGATTCTGGACTGGGTACCGGCACATTTTCCGCGTGATACGTTTGGACTGGCTGCCTTTGACGGAACCTGCCTGTACGAGCATCTCGATCCGAGAAAAGGTTCCCATCCGCACTGGGGCACACTGATCTATAATTACGGTCGTCCGGAAGTCAAGAACTTCCTGATCGCAAACGCACTGTTCTGGGCAGAAAAGTATCACATTGATGGTATCCGTATGGATGCGGTGGCTTCCATGCTCTATCTTGATTATGGAAAGAACGAAGGAGAATGGGTGCCGAATATCTACGGCGGAAACGAGAATCTGGAAGCAGTCGAATTTTTCCATCATCTCAATTCCATCTTTAAACAGAAGGAGCCGGGGGTTCTGATGATCGCCGAAGAATCCACAGCATGGCCGAAAGTAACGGGAGCCGTTGAGGATGAGGGTCTTGGCTTTGACTACAAATGGAACATGGGCTGGATGAATGACTTCATTTATTATATGTCACTGGATCCGATTTTCCGTACCGCAAATCATGGGGCACTGACGTTCAGCATGGTTTATGCGTACAGTGAAGATTATATCCTGACCTTGTCACATGACGAGGTTGTACACGGCAAAGCATCCATGATCGGCAAGATGCCGGGTGACCGTGAGCAGCAGTTTGCAAACTTACGTGCCGCTTATGGATTTATGCTGGCACATCCGGGCAAAAAGCTTTTGTTCATGGGACAGGATTTTGCACAGTATGATGAGTGGGCAGAGGACCGGTCACTGGAGTGGGAGCTTTTGCAGTATGATGAGCACAAGCAGATGCAGAATTATGTGAAAGCACTCAATACATTTTACAAAGAGCATCCGGCACTTTACGAAATGGACTATGATCCGGATGGATTTACCTGGATCAATAACATTTCTGCCAATGAAAATATGGTAGTCTTTACCAGAAACACAAAGAAAAAAGAAGAGACGCTGCTGATCGTCTGCAATTTCTCACCGCTGACTTACGAAAACCACAAGATCGGCGTTCCATACCCTGGAAAATACAAAGAAATCTTTAACAGCGACAGCAAAGAATTCGGAGGCAGCGGAGTCGGTAATCCGAGACTGAAACAGTCAAAAAAATCAGAATGCGATGACAGAGCGGATTCGATCCTGATCACGGTTCCGCCGATGAGCATTACGGTTTTTTCTTATACAAAAGCGGCAGCCGGAAGAGCGGTCAACAAAAAAACGGCAACAAAGAAAACAGCCGAGAAAAAAGTTACCGAAAAGAAAACAGCCGAAAAGAAAGTGGCTGCTGTAAAAGAAACGGAAAAGAAAACAGCTGAGAAGAAAAGCAGTGAAAAAGTAACTTCGATCAAAGCCGCTTCTGAGAAAAAAGCAGCTGCAAAGAAAACAACCGCAAAACAAGGAACCGGTAAGCAGGCAACCCCAAAAGCAGAGCTGGAGATGGCAGCTGCAAGTGAAGAAAAAGTGACAAAGACGGCAGAAAAAGCACCGAAAAAAAGCCTCAAAGAAGAACTGGAAGCCAAAATCGCAGAAAGTGCAAAGGCAGAGGAAGAAAGAAAAAACAAGACAACGGGCAGAAAACCGGCCGCAAAGAGCAGACGAAACAAGCAGCAGGAGAAATAGCAGATGGAACAAATAGCAGAGAATACGGCAGATTCGCTGACCGAAAGTGTAAAAGAAGTCAATCAGTTTACACAGTATTTTCAGGGGAAAATGCCGGGGCTTATGGATCTGGGCATCAAACTGGTCATTGTCCTGATCGCATTTTTTGTCTGCCGCAAGATCATTCAGCTGATCCTGAAGATCTTTGGCCGGTCCTTTGAACGAGCCGGGATGGAGGCAGCATCCGCACACTTCACACTTTCCATTATGAAAGCCATCATGTACGTGATGGTGGTGGCAGTCATGGCCACTTTTCTCGGAGTGTCCGGAGCGTCGGTTGCTGCACTGATCGGCTCGATGGGAGTCGGCGTTGTGCTGGCGTTAAAAGAATCGCTTTCGAATATTGCGGGGGGATTTATCTTATTGTTTATGAAACCATTTGTCAGCGGAGATTATATCCACGAAGACACCCATGGAAATGAAGGAACCGTGGTGAAGGTGGATCTCTTTTATACGACACTTCTGACGATCGATAACCGTACCGTATCGATTCCAAACGGAATCATCACCAACAGCAGTCTGACGAACATTTCAAAGCAGGATAAGCGGCAGCTGCGTGAAAAGGTAGGGATTTCCTATCGAAACGATATCAATGAGGCAAGGAAAGTGCTGCTCGCTATTTTGCAGAAGGATGCGGCCATTCTGAAAGAAGAGAAGATCGAAGTGGTCGTTGAAAGTCTTGGAGACTCCGGTGTGATCCTCGGGTGGCATGCCTGGGTAAGACCGCAGGATTATTTTCCGGCAAAATGGCGGATCACCGAAGAAATCAAATACAGATTTGATGAAAATCAGATTGAGATCCCATATCAGCAGATCGATGTGAAGATCAGCCGGTAAGAATATCCGGTAAAAGCAGGAGGAGTACAGAGTTTCCTGCCTGTGTCGGTCAATGTAGAAAAATGACAATGACAGAGGAAGAAAAACAGAAATAAGGGGCAAGTTACAGGAGGATAAAATTTTATGGAAACAAAGAAAAACGGTGTGCAGGCGGAAGCTCATACAAAAGAGCAGACTTCCGGCGGACATGCCCACAGTCACACGCATGTGCTGGAGGACGGAACAGTTGTCACGCATACGCATACGCACAGTCACGAACATACAAAAGCAGTGCTAAACCGTCTCTCCCGTGCGATCGGACACCTGGAGTCCATCAAGAAAATGGTGGAGAACGGCAGAGACTGCAGCGAAGTGCTGATCCAGCTTTCCGCAGTCAAAGCGGCGATCAACAATACCGGAAAAGTCATTCTTCAGGACCATATCCAGCATTGCCTGGTAGATGCGATCGAGTCCGGAGACAGGAAGGAAATCGAAGAATTGAATAAGGCAATTGACAGGTTCATTAAATAGTGTATAATAATTCAGTAGACTTTTTAACGATGAATTTCATTAGAATCTGCTGCAGAAGATGCGGCCGAAGAGGAAAGCATGAAGAAAGACAAAACACGCAAGAAAAGTTCTGCATATAAAAAATATCGCAGACACAAGATTTTATTTATCACAGAACTGATTATTTTGATTCCGCTGCTGGTATTTGGCTTTTTGTATGTACAGTTCGAAAAGAGACTGGGAAATATTGATACCGTGAACATTCAGTCCGGTGATATCCAGGTGAACGAAGAAGTGGAGAACAATGCAGTTCTGCATGGCTATACCAACATTGCCCTGTTCGGTGTTGATTCCCGTGACGGAAGTATGGATTATACAAACACCGATACGATCATCATTGCGAGCATCAATAACGACACGAAAGTGGTAAAATTGGTATCCATATACCGTGATACCTACCTGAATATCGGTGAAGACCGTTATGGAAAAGCCAATGCAGCCTATGCGAACGGCGGTTATAAATGGGCGATCAATATGCTGAACCAGAACCTGGATCTGGACATCACGGATTTTGTAACGGTGAATATGAATGCACTGGTAGAAGTAGTAGATGCACTTGGCGGTTTTGATTTTGATCTGACAGATGAAGAGGTTGTACATATGAACAACTACTGTGTCGGAACTTCTGAAATCACAGGAAAATCTTATGAACGTATTGAGCCGGAAGTGGCGGGCACGTATCATCTGAACGGTGTGCAGGCAGTATCCTACAGCCGTATCCGTTATACAGCCGGAAACGATTACAAACGTACCGAACGCCAGAGAGAGCTGATCGCCAAAATCGTGGCAAAAGCAAAAAAAGCAGATATGAAGACGCTGGTAGATATCATGGACAATGTGTTCCCGATGATCTCCACCAGTCTCAGTAAATCGGATATTGTATCTCTGGGAATGAATATGTTGTCTTATCAGCTGGGGGATACCTGCGGATTCCCGTTTGAACACCGTACAAGTGATCTGAGCGGAGATTCCGAAGTTCCGGTTACCTTATCCTGGAATGTTACCAGACTGCATGACTACCTGTTTGGCATCAAAGATTATGAGCCGTCCGCAGGTGTACAGGAGCGAAGTGCTCATATCGAAGAAGTCAGCGGATTCAGCAAAGGCAGTGCCGTCAGCAAAGAGAATTATACGCTGAACGGAGAAGAAGCCGGAAAAGATGTCGATGACAATATCCCTGGTATCCAGGAGACCGAGTCTGAGACAGAAACCCAGACGCAGGAAGCGGCAGTCAGCGATAATGGTGACGGCAGTGTTTATGATGATAATTCTTACGATAATTCTTACGATCAGGAGCAGTATAACGATTACAGCCCGGATGGATATAATTACGATGAAGAATATTGAGTCGAGCAGATATCTGCAATGGAAATGGGAAATGTATTTGACTTAGTTAAATTGTAATTATTTTTGTGAAAATACTTGCAAAACAGACAATAATCATGTATAATAATTTGAGTCAGCAGCAATGCTGCTGACCGATGCTGGAATAGCTCAGTCGGTAGAGCACTTCACTCGTAATGAAGGGGTCGAGGGTTCAAGTCCCTTTTCCAGCTTGACAGAAAAAGCCCGAAAATACGGCAAAAACAAAAGAAAGAGCATCCTGTGAAAGGGTGCTCTTTTTGACCTTTGGTTAACATTTGGTTAACGTTTCTTTATTTTGCCTGCTGCAGTAAATGATCCCTATGCCTCCCTCTTGCGAGAACTCAATGATAAGGTGAGCATTATTTCGGAGTAATTGTTTGAAATATATAATTTGATTATGAGGACAGTTAGTAAGTGATGCTTAAAGTGCCCGCAATAGTGATTTGTGCTAAAATACAGACTATATTTTGCAGGGACAGGGCGGCTATTTCTTATGTATGTAAGAATTGAAACGATTAAACTGGCTGTTGTCAGAATATAGAAAGCGAGTGATAACATGAAAATATTAATCACAGGTGCTCATGGTTTTGTGGGCAATCGTCTGATGCAGGATCTGGATGATACGGTTGCGGCACCGTCCATGCGAGGTATGAGCGAAGAACAGATCCGAAACATGATTGAGAAAAGCAGAGCAGACGTTATCATCCACACAGCAGCAATCTCAGATGTCGGGACGTGTGAAAAAGATCCGGGGGCATCTTATGAAGCAAATGTGCGTCTGCCGTTGTTTCTTGCAAAAGCAGCGAAAGAACAAAAATTGATCTGTTTCAGTTCGGATCAGGTATACCGCGGATGTGCAGGTGAAGGTCCATATAAGGAGGAAGATGCCAGTCCCTGTAATGTTTATGGCAGGCATAAGCTGGAGATGGAACAGCGGGTTCTGGATGTAAAGCCGGATGCAGTGATGCTGCGGGCAGAGTGGATGTATGATTATCCGACAAAGCGGTCGAACTATCTTCGTATGCTGTTAAACGAAAAGCAGGTTCTGACTTTTGGAAAACAGTACCGGGGGATCACCTATCTTCGTGAAGTTGCAGAAAATATGCCGAAGATTTTTATGCTTCCGGGAGGCGTTTACAATTTTGGAAGTGAAACGAAGCAGACGATGTATGATATCACCTGTGAAATGCTGCACTTCCTGAAAAGTGACAGGAAACCGGAAGAAGTGCCGCCGGCACATAATCTGTGGATGGACTGTACAAAAGCAAAGGAGAGAGGAATCCTTTTCAGTGATGCGAAGGAAGGGCTGAAACGATGCCTGAAAGATTATCATTTAACAAAAGACAGGGAATAATAGAACCGGGGATTTCTCACACGAGAAATCCCCGGTCTTTTATACAGAATCAATCAGAAATAAGCATACTTTCTGAGATGATCTGCAGATAGTTCATGTTTTGTGCAAATCTTTTACAATGCGATGGAATGTCCGCTTTCATAAACCTGTCCATTGACAGAAAGGTAAATATCCCAGGTCTTGCCTTCCAGGCCAACCGGGGAAACCCATCCGGAAACGGTAACTTTTGTTGCATCGTCACCGGCAGTGCCATACTGGGTCAGTGCGTAAGCTTTTGTCTCATCTCCGCTTACTAAGATCACGTAAGCATCTTCCAGTGCATCGGAAGCTTTGTCTGTAGTGTAAGCACCTTTTAAGGAGAATTTCGCATCATCCAGGGTGAATGCCCATCCTTCCGGAAGTGCTGCGGCATTTTCAAGATCTGCCGTGTAATCTGCGGTGGCAGTTTCGCCGAGTGTTCCAAGCAGCTCGCCTTTTGCATTTACATCAAGTGTGGCTCCTTCGGTATAGAGCGGCAGGCGGAGAGAACGGTAAGTCAGGGATGCATAAGTATCGCCGGAGATCAGGATCTCGTAAGCAAGTGTGCCGTTTGATACCTGGTCGATATGGGTGCGTTTGATCAGTCCCTGCTTCATCATGTCGGTCGGATAGTGATCATAGCGGTTGTTTTCTTCATCATAGAGGTTGGCACCGGCTGTGATCCAGAGCTGGTCTTTTGTGCCATCCAGGGAAATTACACCGGAGATCCAGTCAGAATACCACTGCGGACCACGTTCTTTTCCATACTCAAAGACCTGCTCGATCGTCATATCATCGGTGTTGATATGGTAAACGACGGCTCTGGAGTAGATATCATCACCGGAAACACGGTTGTCATTATCGCTTAATTTTACTTTTGCAGTACCATTGTCAAACATCATAATATCACCGTTATCAAGCATAGTGATCTGATGCTGTGCATACTGCCATTCAAAATCATCACCGGTCGGGGTGAAGAAATATTTTTTATCTACGCCATTCCAGTTGGCAGGATCACCGAGGATCCAGGCAAGGGATTTGTCCGATTTGTGGATGGCGATGATCGCATCTTTATGGCGTGCAGAAAGCAGAACCAGATCATTTTTCTCATCGTACCACAGAGAATTATTATGGAACCAGTCAATCTCATCGGAACCGTCAGTTGCAATCGAAGCGGATTGTCCGTCTTCTTTGCCAATCAAATCAGCTGCGTTTAATTCCCAGACAACCTCGCCGCTTTCACGGTCGATCTCCACAACATAATCTTCTACGGTGGAAAGATCCGGACTGTCTCCGGCAACCAGCAGATTGCCGTCCGGCAGTTCCTGGAAATCGTGGTGCATACCGCCCGGGATCATGTACTGGTGATAAATCTTACCGCTCAGATCGATTTCCTGAAGGCCTGCTTTGTAGTACATACTCTTCAGAAGAAAAGAAGTCGGCATCATCAGATGACCATTCTTCAGCTGATGAACGCCAAGTATTCCGCCATCTGTGAAGTACCAGCGGATGTCACCGGCACTGTCCAGTGCGTAGAGCATACCGGCAGAAGAGCAGACAAAGGTCAGATTGGAATAATCATAGGCAGAATCATCACTCATGGTTGTCTCGATCGTGCCGACGTTGATATCAGTTTTTTCGGTGGTAACTTCTACGGTTGTGGAAGTGCCATCCTCCAGTGTCAGGACTACTTCTGTTGTAGCGCCATTATACAGCCCGTAGATCGGGACAAGATGATCCGTCGCAGCTTCGAAAGTTCCGGTAATGTCATTTTTTTCATCTTTTCCTTTGACGGTGACCGTGCCGCCAAGCTCTTTATCTGTGTGGAAGGCAGCGACAGCAGTCAGCGGAGAATTGCCGTAAGGATTGACGATCACATTTGGTTCTTCAAAAGAATATCCGGCGGATGCCTCCTGCTGCAGGGCTTCATCAATGCTGTTCTGCTGCTCAAACAGATCCGTTTTTTCAAGAGAAGCAAAGGAAGCGGAAGCAGTCGTTGCAGATTCACTTTCAGAAGATGTTTCGGAAGCTGTTTCCGAAGAAATGCTTTCTGTTTCACTGTTGTTTGCTGTTTCGGAAGTCGAACCGGCGGAAGAACAGCCGGCAAGCAGAGAAACAGTCAGAGTACAGATGCAAAGACGGGATAAAAGCACTTTGTTTTTCATAAAAACACTCCTTGTATCGTGATATTTGCGGCAAAAATGCCATAGAGATCATAGTTTCAGGTTCTTGTTTGAACTTCCGAAAAACAGTTACTGAAGATCCGGTAATTCACAGGAATAAGTTTCGGATTCAAACGGGTAAGATAAGGTAAGACCAGAAGCATCTTCCTTGATCTCGAAAGCGATCCAGCCTTCGTTGGAACCAAAGTTCAGCTTGGTACCTGCCATACGTGTCATGCCGAGGTTGGTCAGAAATTCATCGTCGATACGGGTGTATTCATTTCCATCGCTGTCGGTCAGTTTCAGGGAAGCCCAGTCGATAGCTTCCGTGCTGCCATCTTTGTTGATCTGCATTTTGATCAGATAATAAACGTTTCCGTCAGAAGCTTCCTTCACATAATCATTTGTCTCAACGCCGGTGTATCCAAGGTCAACGCTGACGTTTTCCAGAGATTTGTTCTTTTCCAGTTTTTCGACAACGAACTGCCATCCGGCAACCGTGGTATCGGAGATATCAGCGGCAGCTTCGGTTGCTGTCACATTTTCAGAAGATGCCTCGGTATCAGCAGCCTCAGATTCAGCAGCTGTCTCGGAATGGTCAGCAGTATCCGCAGCAGTTTCAGATTCTGCGGCACTTTCAGTTGCAACGACTGAATCGGCAGCAGAACGGGAAGAAGCGGTTGTACCGGCGTTGTCAAGATTTGAGCATCCGGTCAGTGCAGACGCACAGAACAGTGTGGCACACAGTAGCATAGCAATTTTTTTCTTCATAATAAAAGACCTCATTTCTTATTAATTAATAAATTTCGGAAACTATTTACAGGGCATCTGTTGCCCCCGACATCATGGAAAATCTGCTCATGATGCTGCGGGCAGAAGATGCCGTAAAGGATTAGGAATCCGCAGATATTTTAACACAAAGCATAAGAAAATACCACGTTATCATAAGATAAAAAAGTGAGAAAAAAATGGAGAAATCTCAGTTGTTTACCAGTAAAGAGTGACAAACACAGCAAAAAGCGACAAACAAAAGATAAAGAAAATGAAAAAAATATAAAGTCGTTGACAGATACCGGGCATGGTGCTATATTCTCGTTGAACAAATGTTGAACGAAAAGTTACAGGAGGTGTGAAAATGAGCAGTCAGGGGACAAAAAATCAGAGACAGGAGCAGGCGGCGGCAACCAGACAGAAACTGCTCACATCGGCACAACATCTGTTTGCACAAAATGGTTATAAAGGAACGACGGTCCGTATGATCAACCGCAGTGTGGATCTGGCGGACGGACTTCTGTATCATTATTTTCCAGGTGGGAAAAAAGAAATTTTCAAAGAAGTCATCACCGGCAATATGCAGGAAATGTTTCAGGAGCTTCAGGAGCCGGAAAAGCAGGATGTATACGAAAAACTGCCGCTGGATGCGGCATTGGATGCAGCCTATATCAATTTTATGACGGTGATCGATGAGCATTTGGAATTTATCCGCATGATGGTGCGTGAGAACGGTGTCAGGGAATTTCTGTCAGAAGAAGAGGTCAGAAGCATCTGGAAGAACCGGATTCCGTGGCTGCCGACACTTCTGAAAAGAAAGATGGAAGCCGGGGAAGTCAAAGAGATGGATTTTGAGATGGCAGCCCTTTCCGTAAATTCTATTCTGATGCATTATGTGATGAAACGCGTTACCGATACCGGACACAGTACACTGGATGACAAGGCCTGGAGAAAGCGGCTGGTCGATTATCAGGTAAGTGTCTGGTCTGTGGAAAAACAGCCGGAAAATGAAAAAGAGCAAGAATAAAAAATACCGGAAAAAATCTGGAAGATAAAGAAGAAAGAAAGGTGAATCATATGTGGCATTTGTTGAAAGATATGCGAAAGAAGGACAAAGGACTTGCGTTTCTTGCCGTTCTTCTGATCGCAGGTCAGGTGTTTCTGGATCTGAAACTGCCGGACTATACAAAAGAAATCACCGTTCTGATCAGTTCTGAGAGCAATACGATCTCAGATTATCTGTTATCAGGCGGGAAGATGCTGGCATGTGCACTCGGAAGTGCCCTGCTGGCGGTAATTGTCGGTTATCTGGCTGCAAAGATTGCAGCAGATTTCAGTCACAATGTCAGAGGAAAAGTATTCCATAAGGTATTTGATTTTGGGGCGGGCGAGATCAGCAAATTTTCTACCTCAAGCTTGATCACACGTACGACAAACGATATCACGCAGATCCAGATGCTCGTAGCCATGGGACTGCAGGTGATGATCAAAGCACCGATCATGGCAGCCTGGGCGATCGTGAAGATTGTCGGCAAGAGCTGGCAGTTATCCGTTCTGACGGCATCAGCAGTCGTGCTGATCATGGTCGTGATCGGAACCCTGATGGCAGTGTTGCTTCCGAAATTCAAGACTGTACAGAAACAGGTCGATGACGTCAACCGTGTTACCCGCGAGAATCTGACCGGACTGAAAGTGGTTCGTGCATTCAATGCCGAAAAATATCAGGAAGACAAATTCGAAAGCGTCAACGAAAATCTGATGAAAACGCAGATGTTCACCATGCACGGCATGGCATTTCTGTTCCCGGTGATGATTTTTGTACAGAGTGCATTATCTCTTGGTATTTACTGGCTGGGAGCAAAACTGGTTGATGACATTTCAATTCCGTTAAACGGAACAATGACGGAAATATTCACGGCCATCGGTTCAAGGGCGGATATGCTTGGTGATGTAGTGGCATTTAATTCCTATGCCCTGTATGTAGTTATGGCATTTGTGCTGCTGCTTATGATTTTTGTCATGCTGCCAAGAGCACAGGTATCTGCAGGCCGTATCAATGAAGTGCTGAACTCCGATATCGCAGTCAGAGAAGGAAAAGATGACGGCAGACAGACGGAAGAAAAAGGCAGCATCACATTCAACGATGTGTCCTTCCGCTATCCGGGAGCCGCAGAAAACTGTCTGGAACACATCAGTTTCCAGGTAAACCAGGGCGAGACACTTGCCATCATCGGAGCGACCGGTTCCGGAAAATCAACGCTTGCAGGTCTGGCAGCAAGACTTTACGATGCCAGCGAGGGCGAAGTGCTGATTGATGGCAAAAATGTAAAAGATTACAGTTTCCGCGGACTGTATGACAAGATGGGATATGTTACACAGAAAGCAGTCCTGTTCTCCGATACGATCGAAGGAAACGTTGCGTTTGGTGAGGCGGCACAAGCGATCACCGAAGAGGATGTAAAGAAAGCCATCGATATCTCGCAGGCACAGGAATTTATTGATAAAATGGAAGAAGGTCTTTACAGCCATATCGCACAGAGCGGCGGCAATGTTTCCGGAGGTCAGAAACAGCGACTTTCGATCGCACGTGCGATCGCCAGAAATCCGGAAATCCTGATTTTTGATGATTCGTTTTCAGCCCTGGATTATAAAACAGATAAAGAACTGCGAAGAAGACTTTCCACCGACCTTAAAGGTACCACCTGCGTGATCGTGGCACAGCGTATTGGAACGATCCGCCACGCCGACAAGATCATCGTACTCGATGACGGAAAGATGGCAGGTATCGGAACCCATGAAGAACTGATGAAAAACTGTGAAGTTTATCAGGAAATTGCTTTATCTCAGCTTTCAAAAGCGGAACTTGCGTAAAGGAGATGCGGAATCATGCATAAAAAAAGACAAAAACCAAAGAATCTGAAAGCCGCATTGAGCAATCTGTTCTCTTACTGCAAAAAAGAAGCAGGTATCATTTTATTTGCACTGATCATGGCGGCATTAGGTGCAGTTCTGACGATCGCAGGACCGAATCAGATCAGTAAGATCACAGATTATATATATAACGGACTGACCGGCGGGATTTCCACCGAAGCAGTCCAGGAAGATATCCAGAAACAGATCCAGTCCGGACAGATCAATATCATGGACTATCTGCCGGAGGGAACCGATCCGTCAAGTATTGATTTTCAGAATCTCGACCTGACGGACAAAAACTCCGAGCTTGCACAGAACATCGTGAACAACATCCGTTTAAGCGATGAGTTCCGGGCAGCCCATCAGGATGACGGCATCGATATGAACGGCATTTTCAAAGTGGCAGTTTTTCTTCTCGGACTGTATCTGATCAGTGCCCTGTGCAGTTTCTCACAGCACTTTATCATGGCAACGGTGACACAGAAACTTTCCAAGCGTATGCGAAAAGATATTGACGGAAAGATCAACCGCCTGCCACTGAAGTATTTCTCAGAACATTCATATGGGGATGTGCTCTCACGTGTGACGAACGATGTGGACACGATCGGTCAGGCATTTTCTAACAGCCTTGCAGCGATCGTATCAGCAGTGGCACAGTTTATCGGCTGTCTGATCATGATGTACTACACCAACTGGATTCTCGGAACGACCACTGTTGTGACCACACTGCTCGGTCTGGTGCTGATGGTGCTAATCATGAAACACTCCCAGCGCTACTTCACCGACCGACAGAGAAGCCTGGGTGAGCTGAACGGCTACATCGAAGAAATGTATGCCGGTCATGATGTGATCCGTATTTCCGGAGCAGAGGGACAAGTCAGAGAACGTTTCGAAAAATTAAACGGAGATGTCAGAACGGCAAACTACAAATCACAGTTCTTATCCGGACTGATGCAGCCGCTGATGACGTTTATCGGAAACTTCGGCTATGTGGCAGTCTGCATCATCGGTGCCCTGCTCGTTATGAAAGGTCAGATCACCTTTGGCGTGATCACGGCATTTCTGATCTATGTGCGTCTGTTTGAACAGCCGCTGCGTCAGATCTCCCAGGGTATGACAAACATCCAGTCCGCGGCAGCCGCTTCCGAGCGAGTTTTTGAGTTCCTTTCCGAGGAAGAGCTGGAAGATGAATCCGCAAAGATGGCAAATGTAGAAGAAGTAGAGGGCGATGTGGTATTCTCCCATGTGAAATTTTCCTACCCGAGCGTGCCGGACAAAGAGATCATCCACGATTTCTCCGTTCACGTAAAACCGGGACAGAAAGCAGCCATCGTCGGTCCGACCGGTGCCGGAAAAACGACACTTGTCAACCTGCTGATGCGATTCTTTGAGCCAACCGGCGGTACCATTACGATTGACGGTGTGGACACAAAAGATATGACAAGAGAAAATGTCCACAGAAAATTCGGCATGGTGCTCCAGGACACCTGGCTGTTCGAGGGCAGTGTGCGTGAGAATCTTCTATATAATAATGAAAATGTATCCGAAGAAACGATGATAAATGCCTGCAAGGCGTGTGGCATCCACAGCTTCATCAAAGCACTGCCGCAGGGCTATGATACCATTCTGACAGACAATACTTCGATTTCAGCCGGACAGAAACAGCTGCTCACGATCGCAAGGGCAATGATCCAGAACAGCCCGATGCTGATCCTTGATGAGGCAACCTCAAGCGTCGATACGAGAACGGAGCTTCTGACCCAGAGGGCGATGGATCAGCTGACTCAGAAACGAACCAGTTTTGTGATCGCACACCGCCTGTCCACGATCAAGAATGCGGATATCATCCTGGTCATGCGTGACGGTGACATTGTAGAGCAGGGAAATCATGAAGAACTTCTGGCAAAAGGCGGATTCTATGCAGATCTGTATACCAGCCAGTTTGAACAAAGTGAGGTACAGGCATAATGAGAGGAAAAACGATCGTAATTGACAGAGAATACGGAAGCGGCGGCCGGGAGGTCGCAAAGCTTCTCTCAGAGAAACTTGGAATCCCGTTTTATGACGGTGAACTGCTGGTACTTGCCAGCGAAAAATACGGCATTGACCTTGGCATGATGAAAGATTACGACGAGAAACGTATGGGAAGCATCCTGTACAGTATTGCCATGGCGACCAGCTATGCCAGCGATTTTGACAAGATCACAAAACCATATGAGATCTACGAGGCTCAGGCAAAAGTCATGCGTCAGCTGGTGTCCGAAGGACCGTGCATTTTTCTTGGAAGATGTGCGGCTGAAATTTTGAAAGACAAAACAGAGCTTTTAAATGTCTTTATCTACAGTAGCGACCAGCATGCAAAAACAGAACGCATCATAAGAGTGGATGGTGTTGCACAGAGCAATGCGGTCACGGAATTACATAAAAGAGATGTTCAGCGGGGCAATTATTATCATTATTTTTCAAAAAAAACCTGGGGTGACCGTAATCATTATGACCTTTGCCTGAATACCGCAGAATTAGGTTATGAGAAAGCGGCAGAGATCCTGGCAGCTGCCGCAAAATAAGACCTCATTTATCAGTGACGGGATATGGTCTTGCATCTGATATGGCTTTCAACGGATGAAAGAGGTTCCAGATGAGAAATTGTTTCCTTTACATTACTCTGCTTTTTGTATATAATATGTCTGTAAGTTCATACTAACAAGAAAAGAAAAGGAGGCAATAAAATTATGAAAATTTTGTTTTTTGGTGCGAAAAGTTATGACATAAAATCTTTTGATGCGTATCTGGACAAAGAAGAATACAAAGATCTGGATGTTGTATACATTGAGCCGAATCTTACTCCTCAGACAGCAATGCTGGCTGCCGGTTATGAAGCCGTGTGTGCATTCGTAAATATGGACTTGAGTGCGGAGACAATCGATATTTTAAATACATGCAAGGTAAAACTGATCCTGATGCGTTGTGCAGGCTTCAACAACGTAGATCTCGAGAGAGCAAAAGGCTACGGCATGACCGTAACACGCGTACCGAGCTACTCACCGGAAGCCGTTGCAGAGCATGCGATGGCACTGGCTCTGACGGCAAACCGCCACACGCACAAAGCGTACATCAAAGTACGTGAGAACAACTACAGTCTGAACGGACTGATGGGTGTCAACCTCTACAAAAAGACCGCAGGTATCGTCGGAACCGGAAAAATCGGTGCTGCGATGGCACGTATCTGCCACGGATTTGGTATGAAAGTGATCGGCTACGATATGTACCCGAACAAAGATCTGGATTTCGTAGAATATGTTGATCTGGATACGTTGCTTTCACAGTCTGACCTGATCTCCCTTCACTGCCCGTTGATGGAAGAGACACATCACATGATCAATATCGACACGATCCAGAAAATGAAAGACGGTGTGATCCTGGTCAACACCTCAAGAGGCGGACTGATCAAGACAGATGACCTGATCCAGGGAATCCGCGAGAACAAATTCTTTGCCGTTGGTCTGGATGTGTACGAAGAAGAGAACGGTTCCGTTTACGAAGACATGTCCGAGACGATCCTGGAGCACTCGACCGTTGCAAGACTGTTATCCTTCCCGAATGTTATGGTGACATCTCATCAGGCATTCTTTACCGAAGAAGCACTGGCAGCGATCAGTGAAGTGACACTGGATAATGCCATGAGTTATCTGAAAGGCACACCGAACGGAAACGAACTGTAAGGTGCGTTTGCTGAAAGCGGATGACAGAAACAATATGAAATAGAATGATATAAAATAAGAAGAAAGAGGAATTTTTGAAGAAGAGTTCCACTTTCTTCTTATTTTTGTTCAGGCAGAATACACGTGAAAGCCAGTATTTTGTATACAGAGTACGGAATCCGGTAAAAAGAGATGTGATCCGAAAAATCTGATGAAAAAGGGAGCATCTGGAAAAATATTTCACTGGATTATAGCTGGAAAGCATGATATACTTACAGACAGTGCAGTTATTTCGCACAGTGAAAAGCAGTATCTGTGAAAAGCTGCAGCATAAAATCAAAAACAAGGAGGATCCAAATGGGAGATTTTAAAGAATGGTTATCGGATAACCTGCGTTATTTCCTGGTCGGTGTTGTCGTGATACTGATCATCGGCGGTTCAATCCTGGGACTGAAGATTTATTCTTCAAAGGTCAATGGAAACAGTGATCCGGCTGTGATCCGTAAAAATACAGAGGCACAGACAGAGACCGGAAAAGAAACTGAGACAAAGAAACAGACTGAAAAAGAAACGAAAAAGCAGACAGAGAAAGAAACGAAAAAACAGACCGAAAAAGAAACCAAAAAACAGACGGAAAAAGCGACAGAAAAGCAGACCGAAAGTTCAACATCTTCCAATGCAGGTACAGACAGTAAAGGAAGTACAGCAGATAACAGCCAAAATGGCAGCAATTCCGCAAACAATGCTTCACAGAACAGTGGCGGCACATACAGTAATGGCTCACAGAGCAGCGACGGTACATATGATAATGCAGGCAATGATGCAACGACCGATGGCAGTGACTACAGCAATGACACGCAGGATGTGACAACGCCGCAGACGGATGCTGCCCAGCCGGTTTACATGACAATCAATTCCGCATGCTACATGCGTTCTTACCCGGACTACGGTGACAACATCATCGGTCAGTTTGAGGCAGGTACGACCGTAGAGTTCTTAGGAGATGAGGGCGGATGGTACAAGGTTTCCGTAAATGGCCAGGTGGGCTATATGGGAGCCAGATTTTTTAACTGACAGACGTTGACAAAGCAGCATGGCTGAGGTATGATAACAAGAAGACAGAGAGGTCGGATTCTGGACTTCTCTGTCCTTTTTTATCAAATTTAAAATTTAAAATGTAAAGGAAAACTGTCACGGCAGGTTTCCTGGATTGAAAGGGAGAGCGGAACAATGAAGAAAAAAGCATTAGCAGCAGTACTTGTAGCAGCAGTAACGATGTCTATGGCAGGATGCGGAAGCAAGCAGGCAGCATCCACAGATGGCGGAAGCAAAACAGAAAGTGAAGCAGGAAGCGATGCGGCAGCAGCGGATTCCGGGGAAAAGAAAACCCTGCGTGTCGGCATGGAATGTGCCTATGCACCGTACAACTGGACACAGAGCGATGATTCCAACGGAGCCGTTCCGATTTCAGGTTCTTCTGATTATGCATACGGCTATGACGTTATGATGGCAAAACACATCTGTGAAGAGCTTGGCTGGGATCTGGAGATCGTAAAGATGGACTGGGACAGCCTTCCGACATCGGTAAGTTCCGGAGCCATTGACTGTGCGATCGCAGGACAGTCTATTACCGCAAAACGTCTGGAATCCGTAGATTTCACAGACCCGTATTATTATGCATCCATCGTGACATTGGTAAAAAAGGACGGACCGTATAAAGATGCAAAAGGTCTGGCAGACTTAAAGGGTGCAACGGCTACTTCTCAGATCAACACCGTATGGTATGATACCTGCCTTGATCAGATCGAAGATGTAAACAAACTGCCGGCTTATGAAACCACAGGAACGATGCTGGTATCTCTGGAATCCGGAGCATGTGACCTGATCTGTACTGACCAGCCGACTGCAATGGCAGCCTGTGTGGCTTATCCGGATATGGAAATGCTGGATTTCTCCTCTTCGGATGACAATTATCAGGTATCTGACGAAGAGATCAACATCGGTATCTCTGTAAAGAAAGGCAATCAGGAACTGGTGGATGAGATCAACAGCGTTCTGGAAAAAATGACAAAAGAAGACTATGAGCAGATGATGAACGAAGCGATCTCCGTACAGCCATTGTCTGAATAAACACGTTTGGGAGGAAATGTATTATGAGCAGTACTTTGCCAACAGACTATTGGGCCAGAGTCGTTTATCTGGTCACACACTACAGTGCATCCTTCCTTCGCGGGGCAGGAAGCACCCTGCTGATCGCCCTGGTGGGTACCTTTGTCGGATGTCTGATCGGTTTTGCGGTCGGCATCGTGCAGACCATTCCGGTGTCCAAACAGGATTCCATCATTAAAAGAGCCCTGTTGTTTATCGTAAAACTGATCCTGAACATCTACGTGGAAGTATTCCGCGGAACACCTATGATCGTCCAGGCGATGTTTATCTATTTTGGTGCCATGCAGTATCTCGGCATCACTATGGGAATGTGGTTCGCTGCATTCTTTATCGTGTCGATCAACACCGGAGCCTACATGGCAGAGACCGTGCGAGGCGGTATCTTATCGATCGATCCGGGACAGACCGAAGGTGCAAAAGCAATCGGTATGACGCACTTTCAGACGATGCTGTACGTCATTTTCCCGCAGACGCTGCGAAACATCATTCCGCAGATCGGCAACAACCTGATCATCAACATCAAAGATTCCTCGGTACTGTCCGTAATCGGTGTTATCGAGCTGTATTATGCGGCAAAACAGACAGCCGGAGCTTATTACTGGTGGTTTGAGGCAATGACTGTAGCGATGGTCCTCTATCTGATCATGACCTTTGTCTTTTCAAGACTTCTGCGCTTCTGGGAGTCCAAACTGGACGGACCGGCAAGTTTTGATCTGGCAACGACCGATCAGCTGGCACATACGAGCGGAAATTACAGTTATCCGGGAGAAGGAAGCTTTGACAAAGAGAGAAATATCGAAACTGATGTGAACGGAGGAAGAGACAAATGAATAGAGATGCGATTCTGGAAGTAAAACACCTGTCCAAATCTTTTGGTGCCAACGCCGTTCTCAAAGACATTGATTTTGTTGTACATCCGGGCGATGTGACATCGATCATCGGTTCTTCCGGTTCCGGCAAATCCACACTGCTTCGCTGCATCAACCTTCTGGAGACACCGACCTCCGGGGATGTGGTATTTCATGGAGACAGCGTGGTGGATAAAAAGGTCAATGCGGCAGCATACCGTGCAAAAGTAGGCATGGTATTTCAGTCTTTTAATTTGTTCAACAATATGTCGGTTCTTGAGAACTGCATCATCGGACAGACAAAAGTTCTGAAAAGAAACAAAGAAGAAGCAAAAGAAAAGGCCATGCAGTATCTGACAAAAGTCGGCATGAACCCGTACATCAGTGCGAAGCCGCGTCAGCTTTCAGGCGGACAGAAACAGCGTGTGGCGATCGCCCGTGCTCTGGCGATGGAGCCGGAGATCCTGCTCTTTGACGAACCGACATCCGCACTGGACCCGGAAATGGTAGGTGAAGTACTGGAAGTTATGCGTGGACTGGCAAACGAAGGCATGACCATGCTGGTCGTTACACACGAGATGGCATTCGCAAGAGACGTTTCCAACCATGTCGTTTACATGGCGGACGGTGTCATCTGCGAAGAAGGCAGTCCTTCGGATATTTTTGAAAATCCGCAGAATGCAAGGACAAAAGATTTCCTGGCCAGATTCCGTGCAAAATAAAAACAGAGACAAAAAAGAGAAATATAAAAAGAAAAACCAGAAAAAGCTCTCAGGCAATGTCATAGGGACAAAGCCGGGGAGCTTTTTGCGTGTGTGCAGGCGGCAAAGAGATCAGAACATGAGCCGGATCAGCATTTTTCGTAGGCAAGACGCGGATCACCGTTTGCAAGATGGATGATGCCGCATTTGCGGAATCCGTTTTTTTCAAGCACATGCTGCATGATCTTGTTGTCGTGGTGTGTGTCGATGCGAAGATGGGAAGTCTGCGGCTCGCAGAAATCCAGCACGTTTCGCAGAAATCCGTGCACCTGCCCGTCACTTGCGACCATGTGGATCACGCCGTAAGGGGCATCGGATAACCAGCTGCCTTCTGAGATCTGTGCATAAGTCGGATCGTTTTCGATGGCAAAATAAAAACAGCCGCAAATCTGCGAAAAATCATCGGGATCCGTGAAGACAAACAGCTTCTGTGCGAGGATACATTCCCGGAGCAGATCAGCGGAAGGATGTCCGTCTGCCCACTGGGTCGGGTTCCCGGTTTTTGCCATAAAAGCCCGGGCAGTTGCATAAATATTCAGGATGACAGGAAAGTCATCCATAACAGCTTTTCGTACCATAAAAAACCTCCAAAGTATAAAAAATCCACAAAAAAAATTGCAGACGGATGCATTCGATTTTGTAAACATTCAAAATCCGCATCTTTCCTGCGGAAATAATTATAAATGATAGCATGGAAACAGAAGAATGTAAAGAGAGCACAGGCACTCTGCTGCCGATTTTGAGAAATATGCAACAAGCCTTGTATCGCAGGAAAAAATAAAGTATAATGCTTAAATGCGGAAGAATGACGCACCGTTTCTACAAGTGGATGTCTCTCCGACTAAAATGATAAAAAGGATGATAACATGGACAGCAGAGAGTATCTGAACTATGTTTTAGATAAATTGCAGGAGCGTATCCGCAAACTGGATGATGCGATCCTGCACGGACAGAAAGAAATCGAAAATATGCATGAGTACTACTGGGAAAACTACACGGAGATGGACCAGTATGGCTACGAAGATTTTGATAATCAGCAGGCACTGCTTGGTCAGGTCAATGCCAACAAGGAGAAGCTGGATCTTCGCCGGAGATTCAAAAAGATGCTGGATTCCCCGTTTTTCGGGCGGGTGGATTTCATCTATGACGGCGAAGAAGAGGCAGAAACGTTTTATATCGGCATCGGCAATTTTTCAAAAGAATCCGGAAGACTGCCACTGGTCTATGACTGGCGTGCCCCGGTTTCCAGCCTGTTTTATGACTACGACAAAGGAGAAGCTTACTATGATGCCCCGGCAGGACGCATGGAGGGCGAAGTACTTTCCAAATGGCAGTACAAGATCCGTGGCGGGAAGATGATTTATGCATTTGAGAGTGATGTCAAGATCGATGATGAGGTTTTAAAACAGGAGCTTGGCAGCCACGGGGATGTCAAACTGAAAAACATCATCAAGACGATCCAGAAAGAACAGAATGCGATCATCCGCAACACACAGGACCGGATCCTGGCGATCCAGGGCGTGGCCGGAAGCGGCAAAACTTCCGTGGCACTGCACCGCATTGCTTATCTGCTCTATCATGACCGGGAAAATCTCAAGTCCTCGAATGTACTGGTACTTTCGCCAAACGGCGTATTTTCAGACTATATTTCCCACATTCTGCCGGAGCTTGGCGAGGAAAATATCCGGGAGATGAGTTTTGATATGTTTGCCTACAGGGAGCTCCGGGATACGGTCAGCGACTGCGAAGACCGCTGTGACCAGATCGAAAAAGAGCTTCTCGATGAAAAGTATGCAGAAAGCTGCCGCAAAAAACAGTCAATCGATTTTGTATTGCAGCTCAATGAGTTTGTGCTGGGACTGGAAGACCGCCTGATGCGTTTTTCAGACCTGAAATACAAGGGCATGACAAAGAGCGAACGTCAGCTGACGGAGATGTTTTATTACCGTTTCCCGGATATTCCGCTGCTGGAGCGTATGCAGGCTGTCATGGATTACGTGGTTGATGAGTACGAAACGCTGATCGGCAGAGATCTCGGCGATGACGAGATCGAGATCGTACGCGGCAAATTCATGAAAATGTACCGCAGTACGGATCTGTACGTGTTGTATAACTGGTTCCTGAAAGAATACGGCTATGAGACACTGCCGCAGGTTTCTTATGAGAAACGCTTTCTGAAATATGAAGATGTTTATCCGATGTTGTATCTGAAATATCTTCTGAAAAGTCGCAGGATGGACCGAAACATCCGTCATCTGGTGATCGATGAGATGCAGGATTATTCCTACATGCAGTATCTGATCCTGGATAAGATGTTCTCCTGCAAGATGACGATCCTCGGAGATAAAGCCCAGACCATGGAGGAGGAAACGAGGGATGTTTTAAGTTTCCTGCCGCGTGTTTTTGGTCGTGGCATTCGAAAGATCAATATGAACAAGAGTTACCGCAACACCATGGAGATCGCATCTTATGCCAATTCCATTTCAGATGTATCCGATATGGAGCTGTTTGAGCGTCATGGAAAACCAGTGGAAGAGCAGACATTTTCAGACAGAAAGGCGGCACTGGAAGCCGTTCTTGAGAAACTGCGTCTGGAAGAGTTTGAGACGGCCGCTGTGATCGAGATGACACAGGAGCGTGCAAAGAAAAGTGCCGCTTATCTGAAAGAGCGGATGGAAGAGCTTGGCATGGATACAGAGAATCGTTTTTCAGTGGTAGATCGTGACAGCACCCACTTCAAAAAGGGACTGACCGTCACGACCTTCTATCTTGCAAAAGGTCTGGAATTTGACCAGGTATTTGCACTTTATACGACGCAGGACAATACGCCGCTGCACCGGCAGGCCAGATACATCTGTGCGACAAGGGCACTGCATGAATTGTATATGTATGAAGTAAAAGCAAGTCAGGATTAAAGAAAGGCAAAATCAAATAAGTTCAGATGCAATCTGGCGTTCTCGTTCTTTTTTTGAGAACACGCAGCCGCAGTAGTCCTGCCGGTACAGACCATAAAGAGCTGAAAGCTCGACGGAACGTTTATAACCATTTTTCTTTTTGAAATCGGAAGGAAGCCATGGGATACCGTAAGTATCTGCAAGTTCCTCTCCGATTTCATTTAATTTCTGGGCGTTTTTTAAAGGACTGATCGAGAGTGTCGTGCAGAAATAGTCAAATCCATGTTCCTTTGCAAGCTGTGCCGTTTTTTCCAGACGGAGCCGATAGCACTGAAAACAACGTTCGCCGCCTTCGGGGATCTTTTCCAGTCCCTTTGCCATATCATAGAATCGTTCCTTGTCAAAGTCTCCCTCGAGAAACGAGACCGGATACTTCTGCGGAATCTGGCAGATCAGATGCTGCTGTTCTTTTACACGGTGCAGATACTCTTCGTCCGGGTAAATATTCGGATTGTAATAAAAAACCGTGATCTGAAAATAATCCGATAAATATTCGATCACGTAACTGCTGCACGGTGCACAGCAGCTGTGCAGAAAAAGAGAAGGGACGCGTGCCTCACGCTGATTCTGTTCCAGAAGTTTATCCAGTTCTTTTTGAAAATTTATCTTATTAGCCATAAAAGCCATCCTTTCTGTAATACTTATAATAAAAAATAATATTGTCATTAAAGAATACCATACGAATGGTTCCGTACTTCGTACTCGTAGTTGCAGACTTTTGTCCCTGCTGTTCTTAGTTTATCACAATCCCGGAAAGCAGACAATTCATAATCAAAACTTCCCCATGCATCATAAAATAAATTAGAAAAAAAGAGAAGGAGACCGTGATGTCAGAGCTTTTGGAAGTGAATCATGTCAGCTATGCCTATCACAGCATAGATGGCGAGACGGAAACATTGGCGGATATTTCTTTTCATATAAAAGAAGGGGAATTTGCAGCAATTGTGGGTCCGAGCGGCTGTGGAAAATCCACGCTGCTTTCACTGATCTGCGGACTTTTAAAGCCGGAAAAAGGCGAGATCCTGCTCGATGGCAAAAGCATCGCAGGCGAAAAAGAGCGGATCGGCTATATGCTGCAGAAAGATTATCTGTTTGAGTGGAGGAGTATTTACAGCAATGTGATGCTGGGGCTGGAGATCCAGAAGAAAAAGAGTGAAAAATATACGAAACGCGTGGATCAGATGTTAAAAGACTATGGATTGTGGGACTTTCGGAATGTAAGGCCGTCGCAGCTCTCAGGCGGGATGCGGCAGAGGGCGGCACTGATCCGCACACTGGCACTTCAGCCGGAATTGTTGCTTCTGGATGAGCCATTTTCGGCACTTGATTATCAGACTAGACTTTCGGTCTGTGAAGATATTTACCGGATCATCAAAAAAGAACAGAAGACGGCGGTGCTGGTGACGCATGATCTCTCTGAGGCGATCAGCATGGCAGACCGGATTTTTGTGCTGAGCAAACGCCCGGCAGGGATCAAAAAAGAAATCAAACTTGATTTTAATATGAAAGAACGCACGCCGATGCAGGTTCGAAATGCACCGCAGTTTCGGGATTATTTCAATCTTATCTGGAAGGAGCTGAATGAACATGACTAAGCCTTCCGAATCGCAGAAAAACTATATCCGGACGGTAAGAAGGAGAAGACGCACCGTGCAGTTCATGCGTCTTTTTCTTTTCCTGTTTTTTGTGATTTTATGGGAAGTGGCCGCAGAATTTTCGTGGATCGACAGCTTTATTTTCAGCAGTCCGCTGCGGATCGCAAAAACCGCCTGGCAGATGCTTCAGGATGGAAGCCTGACCATGCACATCGGTGTGACGCTCTCTGAGACATTGATCAGCTTTGCCCTGGTGGTTATCTGCGGAATCCTGCTTGCCATTCTGCTGTGGATGCTGCCGATGGTATCGGAGATCCTGGAGCCGGCACTTGTGGTGCTGAACAGCCTGCCGAAATCTGCACTGGCTCCGCTTCTGATCGTGTGGCTCGGTGCCAACATCAAAACGATCATTCTGGCGGGCATGTCGGTGGCTGTTTTCGGGACGATTTTAAATCTTTATACCTGCTTTTCGCAGAGTTCACCGGAGAAAGAGAAACTGATCTATACGCTTGGAGGAACAAAAAAAGATACGCTTCTGAAAGTCGTGCTGCCTGGAACGGTGCCGAACATCTTAAGCATTATGAAAGTCAACATCGGACTGTGTCTGGTCGGTGTCGTGATCGGGGAATTTATCGGGGCGAGAAGAGGACTTGGCTATTTAATCATCTACGGCTCCCAGGTGTTTAAACTGGACTGGGTGCTGATGTCGATCGTGATCCTATGCGTGATCGCCATGCTTTTATATGCACTGCTTGGCAGGCTGGAAGCAGCCTGCCTGAAAAGATTATAAAAGGTATGATATACAGAAAAATCAGAGTGCTTTGCGGTGTTTTTTGCGGTACTCCGCCGGAGAAAGCCCGGTTTCACTTTTGAACATCCGGGAAAATCCGGAAAAATTGGAGTACGAAAGCGAGGAGGCAATGTCGCTGATGCTTCTTGTAGTGTCGGTCAGAAGACATTTTGCCTCCTGTAGTCGCACTTCCGATAAATAATCACTGATCCGCTTGCCGGTCTCTTTTTTGAAAACTTTTGCCATGTAATCCGGGCTTAAAAATACCTGGCTGGCAAGCTCTTCACGCGTGATCGCCTTGTTTTCTTTCACCAGTTCAAAGATCTTTTTGACGATCATGGCAGATTTTTCCGTATCATCGCCATCACCAAGGCTTTCTGTGGCAGAAGAGGCCTGCACAAGAAGCAGATCCGCCTGCCTTTGCAGCGTCAGGTAATCGCCCTCCTCACCGGTCAGGATCTGCAGGGATGCACCGAATTTCTGACGGAAAAACTGGATCAGATCACTGCAGTATTTGTCAAAGACTTCCCGGTCAAGAAAGAGATCCGGAGATACAAAAGACAGGAAAAAGCAAGGCTTTGGCTCGATTGCCGGAGGCCAGCCCGGATCTTCGACAAAAAATTCGTTCAGGGCATTTTTCACACAGTAAGAGAGCACGCCAAGATCCGTATTTTCAGACGGAAGCGAGCTGATGTAAAACAGACAGGGAACATAGTGAGCATCCTTATCAAAAAAGACGCTGTTTCTGGAGGCATCCCAGAGAATATAGTCGGCATCGCTGTTCTGATAGGAACCGCTGACCAGCTGCAGCCAGAAGTGCTCCGAAGCGAGCAGACGTTCCGGTGGCTGGGAGGCAAGGAGCGAGCGGTTCAGTTTCTGACGGTTTCTGGACTGCTGGACGGCTTCTTCTACTGCCTGGCTAATCTCTTCGATATCAAACGGTTTTAAGAGATAGGCAAACGCATGGTAGGAGATGGCCTCTTTTGCAAAAGAAAAGTCAGAATGACAGGTCAGGAACAGGATCAGAAGGTCAGGATAGTTCTCTGACAGCCATTTTGCGAGGTCAAGCCCGGTTCCGTTTGGCATCTCAATATCACAGATCATGATCTGGATATCCGATTCCTGACAGATTTGTCTGGCAGCTTTGATATTACCACAGGTAAAGACCTGATCAATTCCAAGAGATTTCCAGTTGATTGCATGTTCCAGTGCCTCAAGAGCAAAGGCTTCATCGTCTACAAGAAGCAAATTCATAAGATTACACTCCAATCTGATTTCTCATAGTTGGAGAAGACTCCAACTTTTATAAATGGTGAATAACAAATATTTCCGTTTGCCCTTTGGTTTCAGGCTGAACCTACATGAAATTTGCTATTCTGCGGCAAAAGCAGGTTGATCTTTGCTCCGCCCTGTGAGCGGTTTTCAAAACGTAAAACATAATTGCTTCCATATATATAGGAAAGTCTCTGTCTTACATTGCGGATGCCGATGTGCTTTTCACCGGTCTTCTGAGAAGGAACTTCCGGTCTGGAGAGAGTTTCCAGAGCTTCTTTAGAGAATCCGGTTCCATTGTCTTCAATGGCAAGAGAAAGATAAGTCGTTCCATCTTTTATGAGAGGGGCGGCACTGATCACAATCTGCATCTTTGCAGAGTCGGAACAGCCGTGCTTAAAAATGTTTTCTACAAAAGTGTGCAGAGTTAGCACGGGGATATGCATTTTTTCAGCCTGTGGATCAATATTAAACGCTGCATCCAGGTCATTCTGGAAGCGGATCTGCTGGATGTGCAGATAATTCTGCACATGTTTCAGCTCTTCAGAGAGGACGACCATGCTGTCGGAGCTTTTGAAAAGGTAGCGGAAATACTTCATCAGGGTAGCGGAAAAATCCACGACCAGCTCAGAGCGGCCACTCAGCCCAAGACTGTAGATCAGGTTCAGGCAGTTCAAAAAGAAATGCGGCTTGATCTGCAAGGTCAGGTACTGAAGTTCGGCGTAAGCCTGGTTCAGCTTCTCTTCGTAGATCTGCAGCTTCAGGTCGTGGATCTGCCCGATCATATAGTTAAAGGTTTCCGTCAGCTCTGCAAATTCATCATGAGTATCCGGGATCGGCAGATGGCTGTCGAAATCTCCCTGTTCGACAGCCTCCATTGCTTTGATGATTCGAAGCACCGGAGAAACCATCTGTCGCCAGGTGATGATCAGCATTGACGTAACAAACGAAAAACTGACAAGTGCGATGATCAGGATCGCATACTGGAACCAGGAGAAAGCTCCCAGTACATAAGCAGTCGGGATATAGAGGATGATCCGGTAATGGTTTCTGGCAGAATCAACCGGGATCTTCACGCAGCGACTGCGGTCCAGCTCCTTTGCACCGTAAAGGAAATCTTCCCCGGCATCCTGGTTGGAGAGAATCAGGGCACCATGCGTGCTGGCAGTCAGATCCCTGAAATCTTCAAACACGTATTCGCTGGATGCAAAAGCACCGACGTAGACATTTTTGTATTCCATCAGATCTATAAGATAACTTTTCTGCGTCATACGCAGGAAGGTCCAGCCGCTGATCTGCGGTTTTGTGACCGGAAATGTACGAGAAAGACAGGCCTGGCGGATGTATTGCCGCATCTCCATGCGTTCCGGATAAGAATCATAGTTTGCACTCTGAAAGATCAGGATATCCTGATCTGGAATATAGAAAAACAGGCTGGCAGTGCTGGTGTACGTGTCCAGATAATTCGTAAAATCGGCAAGGATCGCACGCTGCTCATCCGGAGCATCCTCCCCGCTTTGCAGTCCGTGGTAATTGTTCTCATCCAGAAGAAACGAAGCCAGGTAGTTCGAAATATGGTCAAGCGAAGTATCCACAGTTGCCAGCTGCAGAGAAAGCGTGTTATGATTGTACTGTATACTTTGCTGCCGCAGAAGACGTTTGCCGTACTCGCTTCCGAGCAGAATACAGACAAGCAGAGGGATGCTGGTGACCAGATAAACCCAGAGCAGCCGTTTCTTTGTGGCAGATTTGAAAAATAAGCTTTTATGTTTTTTCATAAAGACCTCCAATGGTCTTATTTTACCGTATTTACCCTTAGAAAGGAAGAAAAAATTATGAAAATTCACGAAAGAATGTCCGAAAAAAGATGTTTTTATATGATAGTGTTTCTTGCTGTAATACTTTTTGTGCTGTCCGGATGTGAAAAACAGCAGCAGGAAAGCGAAAGTGCAGATTCCATCCCGACCATCAACATCGGTATTTCGGCGAGAACCGGACTGAGCAAAAACCTTTCGGAAGTCAATCAGACGCTTGGAGATCTGACGGAAGAAAAGATCGGCGTGCGTGCCCGGCTTGTCTGGACCGGACTGAACAGCAGCCAGGGAAACAGTTATTATAAAAACAGGCAGCTCGGTGTGGATATCCTCAACATTTATTTCAATCAGTTTGAAAACTACCGTCAGAAAAACCTGCTGCTGGATATGGAGCCGTATATGGCAGATGCACTCGCCCTGCAGGAAGTGCTGGATGAGAAAACAGATCTGCCGGAGGATGAAAGAGAAGGCGTTTATGGGATCCCAAAGCCGTTAAGTGATATCCATACGAACGGCGTGATCCTGAACCGCACCTATGTGGAGAAGTATCATATGGACATTTCCAATATCCATAAACCGGAAGATCTGGAGCCGCTGCTTGACATCATAAAGAAAGAACGCCCGGATGTTGTGCCGTGGGCATTGGAAAAAAGGGGAAATGCCGTGGTCGAGCGTTCCCCGATCGCCGATACACTGGACGGGTGTCTGGCAGGTATATTATATGAAGGAACGGATGATACCGTCTGCAATATTTACGAGAGCGATGCCTACACAAAACGGGTGGAGTTGGCAAAACGCTGGCAGGAGAAGGGCTATCTGGCAAAAGATGTGATCACAAACATTGAATCAGGACAGTCACAGGTGATCGCCGGGGATGCATTTGCCGCAGAATTTGTCATCAAACCGGATGAGATGCAGTACGAAGAGAGCCTCTACGGAGACAAAGTCATTATTATCCCATTTGACAATCGGCCGGTTCTGGATACCGAGGATGACTGGGTGACTGTCTGGAGCATTTTTTCGGAGACAAAGTATCCGGAAGAGGCCGTCAAAGTGCTCAATCTTCTGTATTCGGATGAAGATGTGCTGAACACGATCCTGTACGGTGTGGAGGGGATGCACTACGAAGTGCAGGAAGATGGAAGTTTTGCATTCCCGTCCGGCATCAACAGTAGCAACGTCGGATATTTCTGTTCCACGAAATGGCAGTTCAATACGCCAAAAGCCGGTATCTGGAGCGGCATGTCCGATGATCTGGAGGGAGATTTTAAAACCTTTATCGCTTCCGCAAATATTTCACCGGCGTATGGATTCTGGCTGGATGAGAGCAAGATCACGGTGGATATCCAGAAACTGAAAGAGATCGTATCTCGTTACAAAAAGAACCTGAATATCGGGCTAGGAGACGACGGCAAAGATGTCGATACTTACCTGGAAGAATTTCGAAAAGAGCTCCGGGAAGCCGGAAGTGAAGAGATGGTAAAAGAAGTGCGGGATCAGTATCAGGCATGGAAGACGAAAAAAGAGTATGATGTGGGTGTCAAAAGTCCCCAACTATGATGCCTACGGATTGTTCCGTG
>NZ_JBKVNQ010000003.1:0-82894 GCF_046967715.1 Hominisplanchenecus sp. | reverse complement strand
GGTGTCACCTTTTTTGAGAGCCGGAGTGGAAGGTGTCTGCGGTTTGTCCGTAGAAGGTGTTTCCGGTTTGGCAGCGGGCGTTTGACTTTCATTCTTATCATTGGAAGAAGTTTCCGGTGCTTCTGTTTCTGGCCTTTCCGTCAGTGGCGGATGCGTAACCGGAGTCTCGGTCTCCGTAGCCGGGGTTTCGGTTTCGGTCTCAGTTTCGGTGGCCGGAGTTTCGGTCTCAGTTTCGGTGGCTGGAGTTTCGGCCTCAGTTTCGGTGGCCGGAGTTTCGGTCTCAGTTTCGGTGGCCGGAGTTTCGGTCTCGGGTTCAGTAGCTGGAGTTTCGGTCTCAGTCTCACCGCTGCCATTTTCGGTCAAGGTGATCGTGTAAGTTTTTGTCTCAGAACCGTCTTCTGATACGGAAATCAGAGTAAACTGTTTGTCGCTTACCGGTATGACGCTTACCGCTGCGTTCACATCGTTGGAAATCTTCAGAAGATTGCTGTCAAAGGAATCTCCTGTGATCTTGTAACTGGTATTCTGATTGAACGTAATGCTTTTTGTTCCGTAAGTGATACCTTTTAAGGATGCAGATCTGTTTCTTGTATAAGAAATGCTGCTGCTCATAACTTCTACTTCCGTCAGACCAATAAATTTGCCGGTATCATGTCCGAGGATAATACGAACGGCGATCGGATTGATGGTACTTTTCAGTTTGAAGCTGTAACCGTTGGAGATTTTATCGGTAGCAGAACCGGTTGTCACATCCGGGATTTTTACAGCCTCTTCATGGTCGATCTCCACGAAATCGGATCCGTCCAGGGAATATTCAAATTTGACGCTGGTTGGTTCCTGGGAAGTGGAAACATTCTCGGTATAGTAGTAGAGATTGATTTGATCTACTAGGTGAGCAGTAGCCCATGTCAGGGTAATCACCGGAGAATCTGTATCGTTTCTTGTATTCCAGTTGGTCCAACGCAGAGAACTGGAACTTCCGCCTCCGTTTGTATCGCTGCGGATACCGTCTACGATCGCCAGAAGGTTGTCTGATGCACTCTTACAGCTTTGTGTCAGATCCAGATAATCCGGAGCGATATTGACACTCTCGCCGTAAACCGGGGAAGCAACACGGATGCTCGCAGTTACTGGATAAGTCTCTCCGAGAGCGGTTACACTGCCATTTATGGTCACAAGGCCGCCAACCTTGGAAAAGCTTGTATTTGTCAGTTTCGAAGTATCCCAGGTTACCGGAAATTCTTCAAATGCAGAACCGTCTTTGCTGTAGGTCATGGAAACCGTTGGCAGGGTTGGCATGGTATCCGGTGCTGTAATACCGGAATAATTCTGGGCAGTGACAATCTGGCTGTATACGTGGATCGTCATTGTTACCGGGATTTTTTCTTCTCCGTTTTTGATAGAACCAGTCACCTGGAAGATGGCTTTGCTCTTTTTCAGGGCATCTTTGTCATAATCATTCCAGGTTACTGGAAGATTTTTCGTTGTTCCATTTGCAAAAGTAGCCTCTACACTTTGCGGAAGCGGGATACTGGAAGAACCGCTGAGAATATAGCAGTGTTTTGACATGCGGTAGCTGCTTATCGCATCGGAAGAAGTATTTGCAGCAGCTTTTGTCTGGATGCGGATACTCTGGGCAGTCATGCCGCCAGATGTAATATTCAGTTTGATATCACCGGCATCTTTGGTGGATTTTATGATCACCAGTGCTTTTCCGGCGTAAGCATTGATCCTGGCAGATGTGCTGTCTGGAAGAACGCTTGCCTGCTGGAATTTATCCGTGGTTGCCTGGTCTCCGTTGTCCACGCCGGCAATGCTGCCGTTGCCTTCCAGAGTAAAGTTGATGGTATTGGTTGCTTTGGTGTTCAGGTTTCCGTTTGCATCAGTCACATCAACGGTGACATAAGCAAGGCTGCTGCCATCGGCGACAAGTTCTGTTTTGTCAGCACTGACTTTCAGTTTTGTTGCTCCATCCGGAGTAGAAACAGAAGCATTGCCTTCAAACTCTGTGATTTCTTCGCCGTTTTCATCGAAGGCTTTTGCAGAAATCGTACCTTTTTCAAATGCAACATTGAATACGGCGTAGGTGGCATCGGAACCGTTTCCATTGGAAGCTGTACAAACGCTGCTGTTGTTGCTTACAGAAGAGTAAGTGTAGTAAGTATGACCGGCAGCAGAAGTGTGTGCCTGCCTAGTAGTGGTACCGATCAGAGTACCGTTGCGGTAAAGTTCTACCTTCGGTGCATTGCTGTATACCCATACCGGTGTTTTGCCGCCTGAGGTAAGCATATTGTTGCTGTCCCATGCAGTGACAAGGTGAAGCGTGTTTTCTTCTTTATTCCATTGGCTGCGGTAGAGATAATAGGAATCTTTCGGAAAACCGCTGGTTTCTACAATACCAAAATAGCTGCTGTTTGGAATAGCACCGCTGTAGCTGACAGAACCGCTTCCGGTGCCGTTCCATGGAGTCGGTTCACCGATGTAATCAAAACCGGTCCATACAAATTCACCGGCAACACTGTCGGACTGATAGGTATTGTAAATGGATTCATGTGCTGTGATTCCCCATCCAACAGCAGAAGTATCATAGCTGGTCAGATGGAATTTACCGTCGGCATTGGCACGGGTTGCCTGTGTACTGTAAATACCGCGGCTGTTGACATGGGAAGATGTTTCACTGGCGAGGATCACACCGCCGTACTGTGAAGCAAGGCTCTGCAGCTGGCTGCTGGTGTTTGCATAGTTGAAGCCGACTACACCGCCGTTTTTCAGGATCGTATTTAAAACGGCAACCAGTCTGGAATCACCGCCACGGTTGTTGTCACCGCTGGTGGTCGGTCTTGTAGCGTCTTCCTCTTTGATCCAGTTGATCATATTCTGGGCGATGCCTGCGTAGGAGCCGACATTGTTCCAGTAGGTACCTTCCTGTACCTCATTGCACAAAGACCAGAGGATGATGGAAGGATCGTTGCGGTCACGGCGAACGACGGATCTTGCTGCAAATTCTGCCCAGGTCATGTCACTGCTGCTGCCAAGCAAGCTGTCATCGCCAAGTGTTTTGGTAAAATAGGAGCTGAAATCATAGCTGTTTTCGTTTTTCGGATCTACCCATCCATCGAACAGTTCTTCGATCACAAGAAGTCCAAGTTTGTTGCAAATTTCAATAAAATCTTTGTCACCTGGATTATGTGTGATACGGATTGCATTGGCTCCCATATCTTTCATGATCTTAAGCTGGCGATACATGGCATCGTAGTAGGCGGCAGAGCCTAAGGCACCCTGATCGTGATGCATGCAGACACCATTTAATTTTACATTTTTTCCATTGAGGGAAAATCCGCTGCCGCTTGTAAATTTATACCAGCGGAATCCAAAGGATGTATCATAAGTATCGGTTACTTTTCCATCGGAAACAAGTTCTGTGCGGACATAATAAAGGGTCGGATCGTCCACAGACCAGAGAATCGGGTCTGCAACCAGGGTAGAGAGTTCTGCTTCGGAAACAGAGTTTGCGGCAATGCTTATGGTTTTCTGGACAGTATCCGAAACTTTCTGATTCCCGGAATCGTAAACGGTTGTGCGGACAGTAACATCGGCAGAAGCGTTTTTGTCATTGACAACTTCTATTTTTGTGCTGACGCTTCCTTTTCCACTTTCGATATCCGGTGTAGTGACAGTCGTTCCGTCTACAGCAACGTGTACCGGGTCCGTAACGATCAGATTGACATCACGGTAAATACCGCTGCCGGAATACCAGCGACTGGACGGTGTATTATGCACAACTTTGACTGCAATGACATTCTGCGTGCTGCCGTCACAGGTCACATAATCGCTGATATCAAGAGAAAATGGAGTATAACCGTAGTGATGTTCCCCAATCTGCTTTCCGTTCACATAGACATAGGTATTGTTGTAAACGCCGTCAAAATTGAGAACGAGTGATTTGTCGGAAAGATTGGAAGGGAGTGTGAAAGATTTGCGGTACCAGCCGGTGCCGCCCGGCAGAAAGCCGCTTTCTGCCTCGCCGGATGTTGTGAAGTTCTGGCTGATGCTGAAATCGTGCGGCAGATCAACAGACTGCCAGTCAGCATCATTGAAATTCGGATTCTGTGCAGAGGTGGAATTTCCAAGAAAGAATTTCCATCCGGAATTGAAAAGGTTGGTGCGTTTCGTAACGATCTGGCTTACGGAAATGTCTTCTGCCTCCCCAAACGTGGCAGAAGAGGCGGCAGCGTTTGTCATGCTTCTCGGGATTGCCGGAATACAAAGAGAAGCGGCTAATGTGACTGCCAGCAATTTTTTGATGTTCTTTTTCATGGGTTCCTCCTTCTTAAATAAAATGGTTTAAAAATACCATGATATTATCTTAGCAGTTTTTGGACAAAATGACCAGAAAAATGTGTGGAAATCCATAAAAAATATGCGAAACCTGAAAACACAGGTTTCGCATACGGGATTGTTTTGATAAATCTGACCATTTTCTGCCAAAGCAGAAAGGATACTGGTTATTTCAGCTTCAGTTTTTTGCTCATGCCACTCTTGGTCAGCTTCTTCTGGAAAGCAGCCGCTTTTTTCTTATTGTTCCGGATGCTCTTTGGAACACTTACGGTCACTTTGGAAGCCGTCTTTTTGAAGGCTTTGGATTTAATCGTTTTTACAGAAGTTCCCTTGAAAGTTACTTTTTTAAGTTTCTGGCATCCGTAGAAGCTGTTTTTGCCAATGGACGTAACATTCTTTCCGATAATGACAGATTTCAAATTTTTGTAGTTTTTAAATGCATTTGCCTGGATCTGAGTTACCGTAAAGGTGGTTTTGCTTGCAGCATTTTTTACAGTGTTTGGAATCGTTACTTTTGTTACTTTACCCGGTTTTCTGTCTGTTCCCTTGACAACGGCTACCGTCTTTTTGGAAACATTCAGGACTTTGTACTGGATGTTTTTAACCTTAAAGGTGTCACCTTTTTTGAGAGCTGGAGTGGAAGGTGTCTGCGGTTTGTCCGTAGAAGGTGTTTCCGGTTTGGTGTTTGGAGTCTCTGTTTCTTTTGTATCCGGAGTTTCCGTTTCCTCCGGGATCAGCGGTACATTTTTCAGAACAACAGAATAAGTTCTGCGACTCTTTCCGTCTTCAGCTACGGAAACAATTTTGATTTCGCGGTTGCTTACCGGGATAACGGTGACGGAAGCATTTTCCGGATTGGTGAAGCTCAGTCCGTCAAAGGAAGTTTCTTCGATCTCGAAGCTGTTATCGGTTCCCGGAGTAAGCTCGGTATTGCCGATCTTGATCGCACTCAGATCTGCACTTGTCTTTGCATAGTAGGAAGTGCTAGGACTCATCACCTCACATTCATTCAGACCGATGTAACCGGTATAGCTGAAGGTGATGCGGATTGCGATCGGGTTGATCGTTTCTGCAAATTTGTAGCTCAGACCTTTGGTCCACTGATGCAGAGAAGAATCATTGATCTCTTCCGGTTCACCGACCGGTGTGATTTCTTTCCAGTCATTGGAAACAATTTCGCCGTTTTCATAACCACTGCTCAGTGTATATTCAAATTTTACCTTTGTCGGCAGTGTAGAGAGAGAATCGGTGGCTGGCTGATAGAAATAGAACAGGTTGATCTGGTTGGTAGCAACCGCAGTTGCCCAGTCCATGGTGATCACAGCATCGCCGTGTGTGGAATCGTTTCGCTTGCCCCAGGTACTCCAGCGGGAGTCGCTGTAACCATTGTCAGAACGATTTCCGTCAATGATGGCTGTCAGTGTATCATTGTATGGTCCGTTGTCAGTCAGATGCAGGGCAGCAGTTGCCACGTTATCGTGTTTGTCAACCACCGGTTCTGCAACACGTACGCTTGCAGTGATCGGGTAGGTCTCACCAAAAGCAGAAACCTTGCCGTTGATGGTTACAATGTCACCAATATTTTTGAAAGTATCTGCGGTGACACCGTTCATATCCCAGGTAATCTCGCGTGCTTCAAAAGCAGTTCCGTCTGCGTAGTAAGTCATGGCAGTTTTTGGAAGTTCCGGAATGGTATTTGGTTTTGTGATGCAGGAATAATTTTCTGCAACTTTGATCTTGCCGTAAATATGTGCGGTTATGTAAACATCTACGGTTTCTGTTCCGTCTGTGAAGGAACCTTCAATACGGAAAGAACCTGCTGTTTTCAAAGCTGCTTTGTCATAGGTGCCCCATGTGATCTTGCAGGTTTTTGTTGTTCCGTCTGCATAAGAAGCAGTCACACTTGCAGGAAGCTCAATGTCAGAAGATCCGACCGGTGCATACAGATGTTTTGTCATACGGTAGCTTGTCATGGAAGTGTTGCTGCCATCCGAAGCACTGACGGTTGTTACGGTAGCTTCACCGCCGGTCAGACTGTCGGATTCTGCTTTTACGGTAAAGTTTCCGGTTTTGTTTGTAGAACGTACGATTACCAGAGCTTTTCCGGCATAGGCATTGATGTTTGCGGAAGTTGTGCCAGTGAGGACAGAAGCCTGCTGATATTTGCTTACTGTTGCCTGGTCACCGTTGTCAACACCAACGATCTCACCGTCACCGGTAAGGGTAAAGCGGATATTGTTGGTAGCTGTAGTATCCGGATTTCCGTTTGCATCGGTAACATCTACAGAGATATAAGACAGGCTGCTGCCATCTGCGGTGATGCTCTCTTTGTCTTTGCTTACCACAAGTTTTGCAGGTGCATCCGGTGTGGAAACAGAAGCAGTTCCTTCAAAGTCCGTGATCTCTTTTCCGGATTCATCGTAAGCTTTTGCAGAAATGGTTCCTTTTTCGTAAGCTACATTGAATACGCTGTACAGAGATTCAGAGTTTGCCCCAGAAGTTGTGGTGCATACGCTGTTGTCAGCAGACTGTGTGGTGTAGGTATAGTATTTGTGACCTGCGTCGGTTGTATGGACGGTACGTGTGGCAGTGCCGACTTTTTTGCCGTTGCGGTAAAGTTCCACTTTTGCGGCATTGGAGTAAACCCATACCGGAGTCATGCCACTCTTGTTGATCATATTGTCGCTGTCCCATGCCGTTACAAGATGAAGCGTGGTGTCATCCTGTTTCCACTGGCTGCGGTACAGATAGTAAGTATCTTTCGGGAAGCCGGTTGTCTCAACAATACCAAAATAGCTGCTGTTCGGATAAGGATTTCCATTTGAGGAACCAGTGCCGGTGCCATTCCAAGGAGTCGGTTCACCGATGTAGTCAAATCCGGTCCATACACATTCGCCGGCAACTTTATCTTTCGTTACGGTATCCCAGATAGAGTCATGGGCTGTTTTACCCCAGCCTACTTTGGAAGTATCATAAGATGTCAGATGGAGTTTGCCGTCTACGTTCTGGTTGTTTGCGGTAGAAACATAGATACCGCGGCTGTTGGTAGCTGAAGAAGTCTCACTTGCCAGGATCACGCCGCCGTTATAGTCTGCAAGACGGTCAAGATCGCTGCTGCTTGCGTAATTGTAACCGGCAATACCGCCGCTTGCAACAACTTTAGCCATGGCACCGGCAATATTTCCGCTCGTTGTTTTGCGGTTGCTTCCGAGAGTCGCTGGATGCTGCGTATCTACTTCTTTGATCCAATTGATCAGGTTCTCGGCGATGGTCGGATAGTTTGCAGTACTTCCGGAACATCCCTCGTCAATCTCATTGCCAAGAGACCAGAGGATCACAGAAGGATCGTTGCGGTCACGTTTTACCATGGATTTGATGGCAAATTCTGCCCAGGTCATGGAAGTGTCACCGTCCAGGATCTCATTGTCACCGGTCAGAGTCTTGTTAAAGTAAACGGAGAAATCGTTGCTGTTTCCGTTCTTTGCAAGTTCCCATCCGTCAAAAGCTTCTTCGATCACCAGGATACCAAGCTCGTCACAGATATCAATGAAATCTTCATCGTATGGATTGTGGGTGGCACGGATTAGATTAACACCCATATTTTTTAAAATAGAAATCTGACGGTACATGGCATCACGGTATGCAGCAGAACCGAGAGCACCCTGGTCATGGTGCATACAAACACCGTTTAATTTTACATTTTCTCCATTTAAAGAAAAGCCGGTGTTTTTGGTAAACTTATACCAGCGGAAGCCAAAAGTTGTGTCATAGGTATCCACAACGCTTCCGGCAGAAAGGATCTCTGTGCGTACATAGTACTGTGTCGGATCATCCAAAGACCAGAGGGACGGATTGGTGACAACGTTGTTTGTAGAAGCTTCCGCAGAAGAACCGGCTTCAACCGTCAGAGTAGTTTCGGCAGATTCTGAAACTTTCTGGCCTTTTTTGTCGTAAACGGTATTGCGGACAGTGATGTTTGCAGAAGAGGTTCCACTGTTTGCAACCTTTACTTTTGCAGAAACAGTTCCGACACCATTTTCGATATCCGGGGTTGTGATCTGTGTGCCGTTCTGGATTACATGGATCTGATCGGCAACGATCAGTTTTACATCACGGTAGATACCGCTTCCGGAATACCAGCGGCTGGAAGGAAGTTTGTTGACAACTTTGACAGCGATCACGTTGTCTGTGAGACCGTCGCATACCAGATATTTGCTGATATCAAAAGCAAAAGAGGTGTATCCGTAGTGGTTTTCACCAACCTGTTTGCCATTGACATAGACATAGGCATTCTGATAAACGCCGTCAAAACTCAGGATAACAGACTTTCCGTCACATCCTGAAGGTACGGTAAAGCTTTTACGGTACCATCCGGTTCCGCCCGGTAAGAATCCGCTTTCTGCTTCGCCGGATGTTGTGAAATTCTGGCTGATGCTGAAATCGTGCGGAAGGGTTACGGCATCCCAGGAACCGTCATTGAAAGAGGTGCTTTCTGCACCGGAAGGATCAGAAAGGGAAAATTTCCATCCATCATTAAAAAGGGTACTTCTTTCGGAACCAAGTCCGGAAAGGGCAATTTCCTCTTCCTGTGTGAAGGTCGTGCCGGAAGTGGCAGCGTATCCATATGCACCCGGGATTGCCGGAACGCACAGGGCAACTGACAGCATAACGGCCATCAATTGTTTCATTCTCTTTTTCATAGAACTCTCCTTTGAATGAATATAGAATCTTTGGTTGCAGACGTTGTAGCATACAGAGTGCAAATATGCCAGAACTCATATGCGTTCGACTTGAAAAGGGCAAATTTGTTTCTGATGTACAAACGTGTGTTACAATTTTAACACTAACAGGTAAAAATGACCATACCTAAAATAAAAAATATGGCAACTGTGAAAAGATTTCACAATTACCATATAAAATCGGTGAAAATTTGTCTTAAAGAAGAACTGTTCAAGAATGGAACTGCATTTTTACAAGACAGATTTCACTTTTTGTTCCAAGACGCATATTCGGTCCCCATACACCGGCACCTGAGGTAACAACACTGTAGGCATTTCCTTTTTTCAGAAGACCGTAAGGATTCTCCCACATCAGCGGCAGGAGCAGATTGCCGGGGAAAAGCTGCCCGTTGTGCGTATGACCGCCAAGGATCAGATCAGCACCGGCATCCGCAAGAAGCGAAAGTTCTTTTGGCTGATGGTCGATGATCAGGATCGGTTTGGACTTGTCCAGATGTTGTGTAAGCTGATTCGGAGTTAAGCGTTCTTTTTCGGAAATCAGTTTTTTGCAGCGTGCAGGATCTTTTCTTCCGATTAGATAGAAGTGGTTCTCGATCAGACGGACTTCGTCATCCAGCAGAGTCATGCCGGCATCGTGAAAAAACTGCTCAAACCGTTCATCGGCATTTTCTTTCTGACCGCCGAAGGTAAAACCGGCGAGAATCGCCTCGTCCAGATCGTGATTTCCATAGCAGCAGTAAGTTCCGTACGTGCTTTTCAGAGCGGATAAAATGGATGCACATTTTTGAGGATGTTTTATCGCATGAAAATCATTGTCAAACGTATCCCCTGCCACGATGATCAGATCCGGCTGCAGTTTGTTGATCCGTTTTACAAGGCGTTTCAGAAAAATTTCGTCTGTGTTATAGCCTAGATGCAGATCGGCGATCAGGGCAATCTTCAGAGTGTCATGTCCGCTGCAGCTTTTGGCAGAGGAGATATTCCAGGTTGTTGTGTAGAGTTTTTTGGCATGAAAAAATCCATAAAAACTGAAAAAAAGGATCAGAACGCCGGTAAAAAAGCCGGTGGCTGCAAACATCAGTTTGGAATGAAACCAGGAAGCATCGGCAAGCGGAGAAAAATAGAGCAGGATGCGGATGAAATCTGCAATGCCGATACCGATCAGGGCATAGAGAAATGTGCCCAGCCACAGATTGCTGATGTGTTTTAAAGTCCGATGCAGTCCATCCGGCTTTTTGATCAGAAAAGAAGACAGCAAAGTGGTAGCTGTCAGAATGTACAGGGCAGAAAATCCATAGCGGAAAGCAGCCAGAGCAAAAATATTATTGCAGACGGCCATCCATTTTAACATCCAGTTTAAAACATAAAAGCACACCGCAAGATAAAAGGGTGCAAGAAAAAGTGCGGCCATAAGAATCTCCTTTGTGATCGTGAAAACTTTACTTTCTGTGATGCCAGGGTCAAAAGACCTTTTGATCTCAATATCTTTTCTGTCAGTATAGCACAGGATTAGAAAAGAAAAAAGTGGAAAGGCACAGCAAAAAGAAAATCAGCATATGATAATATAAATCTGCTTCGAGGTTTTTCTTTGAAGACATTTCCAAAACCACTTACCGTCAAAGAAGAAAAATACTATCTCCAGAAGTATAAAGAAGGCGACGAGGAGGCAAAGCAGATTCTCATTGAACGTAATCTGAGGCTGGTTGCCCATGTGGCTAAAAAGTATCAGCATCCGGATGAAGATGCAGATGATCTGATATCCATAGGGACGGTTGGCCTTATCAAGGCAGTCCTGACCTTTGATCATACGAAAAACAACAGATTGGCGGCCTATGCGGCAAGATGCATTGACAATGAACTGCTGATGATGCTGCGGTTAAAAAAGAAGACTTCAAAAGAAGTCTCTCTCTACGAACCGATCGGTATGGATAAAGAAGGAAATGAAATCTGCCTGGTAGATATCGTGGAAGGAAAAAATACAGACCTGGCAGAGATGATCAATAAAAAGCAGGAAATCCGTGAAATGTATCATTATATGGCACAGTTAAATGAAAGGGAGCGACAGATACTGAGTCTGCGTTATGGGATCCTTGGACAGAAGGAAACAACACAGCGGGAAATTGCACAGAAACTTGGTATTTCCAGATCGTATGTCTCCAGGATTGAGAAAAATGCCCTGAGCAAACTGCGTTCCTGTTTTCGGGAAAAAGGAAAAACAGGCATACGCGAAAGCAGATGACAGGAAAAAAAAAGCGTGTTACACTGTGCGAAGGAGGAAAAGAACGTGATCTATCTTATGAGAACAAAAGAAAGAATGGAAAAAAGTGCCGCACGGCATAAAATACAGAGCAATATGGCAAAAAGAGTACTCCTTTACGGCATCAGAAAAGAATATTCGTTAAAGGAACTGCCGGCTATTGGAAAAGGAATCTACGGAAAGCCTTACTTTCCGGAATACCCGGAGATTTGTTTTAATTACAGTCATGCGGATGCCGGCATTTTATGCGGGATCGCAGAAACACCGCTTGGCGTGGACATAGAACGTCTGATCCATCCGACGGAACGTCTAATCCGTGCGGTATGCCATGAAAATGAAAAAAAGATGTTACTCGCAATCGAAGATCCTGCCGTGCAGATCAGATACTTCAGCAAAATCTGGACGGCAAAAGAAAGTTATCTGAAATGCATCGGAACAGGCATCCGGCAGAAGCTTTCGAATCTGGATCTTTCCGAAGTACTCGATGGAAAGACCTATGAGGAAGTGTATCATTTTTTCTTTCTGGACGGAGAAGATTTTCAGGCGGCAGTCTGTCTGAAAACAAAAAAAATGCTTTCGAACCTTTCTGTTATTTATATGGAAGAAAATGAAAACAATAATCTGTAACGTTTAAAAAGAAAGTGTTGCATTTTAAAAGAAAATATGATAAACTGGAAACAATCTATCATTATTTCCGCCATTTCGGCACATTATCACAACGAATCAAAGGAGAAAAGAATATGTTCAGCAGAGTCTTATCCGCAGCCATCTGCGGAATCCAGGGTCTGCCGATTTTTGTAGAAGCAGATGTCAGTGAAGGGCTTCCGGGATTTTCCATGGTGGGAGATCTGTCAGCGAAAGTAAAAGAAGCACAGGATCGGGTTATGACAGCATTTCGCAACAGCGGAATCCAGCTTCGTCCGAAAAGAATCACAGTCAATCTCTCTCCGGCAGACATACATAAAGACGGCAGCAGCTATGACCTTCCGGTAGCACTTGCCATTCTTGCAGCGTACCAGCTTTTGCCCATGGAGACTTTAAAAGGTGTCCTGGTGGCAGGTGAGCTGGGATTAAATGGAGCAGTCAAAGGGATCAAAGGGGCGTTGCCCATTGTTCAGCTGGCAAAAAAAAACGGATGTCATACCTGTATCCTGCCGGAGAGAAACCGCACAGAAGGAGAAATGGTATCGGATATCCACATTGTCGGAGTAAGTACCTTAAAAGAAGTATTGCACTATCTTCAGAAAGGCACAATCCCCGGGAAAATCAAAAAAGATGTATATAATATAGAAGAAACAGAAATTCCTGATTTTGCAGATATTCACGGTCAGAGTGCAGTGAGGAGAGCCGCAGAGATTGCGGCCGGCGGAAGACATCATTTTCTGATGATGGGACCGCCCGGAGCCGGGAAATCGCTGCTTGCAAAATGTATGCCGGGTATTCTGCCGTCCCTGACAATGGAAGAGAGTCTGGAAGTATCTTCCATTTACAGTGTGGCAGGTTTACTGTCCAGTCAACAGCCGCTGATCAGAAACCGTCCATTCCGTGCACCGCACCATACCATATCGCCTTCTGCCCTGGCAGGCGGAGGCAGGATTCCGCGGCCGGGAGAGATCAGTCTTGCACATAAAGGTGTCCTGTTTTTGGATGAATTGGCAGAGTTTAAAAGAGAAACGATCGAAATCTTGCGGCAGCCTATGGAGGAGCGAAGAGTCCATATTTCAAGAGTGTATGGGAGCTATGTGTTTCCGGCAGACTGTATGATCGTTGCAGCCACCAATTTCTGCAAGTGTGGGAATTTTCCCAATCTTGAGAAATGTATCTGCAGTGAGGCGGAGATACGCCGTTATCAGAGCCGGATCAGCCGCCCGATCCTTGACCGCATGGATATCAGTGTGGAGGCCGTAAGAGTAGATTACGATGCACTGATCTGTGAAAAGAAGAGTGAAGATTCCAAGACGATACGAAAAAGAGTTGAGATGGCGGGGCAGATCCAGAGGGAGCGTTATCGGGATACCGGTTATCGCTATAATGCCGATCTGGATGCGGCGGGTATTAAAAAATATTGTAGGACCGGAGAAAAAGAAAAGAAAGTTTTAC
Organism: Hominisplanchenecus sp.; assembly: GCF_046967715.1. Classification (NCBI taxonomy): domain Bacteria; kingdom Bacillati; phylum Bacillota; class Clostridia; order Lachnospirales; family Lachnospiraceae; genus Hominisplanchenecus; species Hominisplanchenecus sp. Next base: position 69,460 of record NZ_JBKVNQ010000003.1, on the reverse strand, counting down.
GGGATGCTTATGAGAAAATGGATCTTACGGCAAGAGCGTGTCATAAGATTTTGAAGGTAGCCCGTACTATTGCGGATATGGAGCAGAAAGAACAGATTGCCGAAGAACATCTGTATGAGGCGATCGGTTACCGCATTTTTGAACAGCGGCAGATCTGGAGGTGAGACAGAAGGGATGCAGGAAAAAGAAGAAAAAACAGAGGATGAAAAACGGAGAGAAAAATGGTTCTGGCTTTGCAGTATCTTAAGCTTTGGAAGAAAAGAAAAACAGATGCTGCTGGATTTTTTCGGTACGCCGGAAGAAATATGGCAGGCCGATGAAAGAGAAATCGGTGAAGTTTTTTGGAAAAATGAAGAACATAAGAAAGCCTTTTTTCGTGAAAAAGCTGCCTGGGATGCGAAAAAGGCATGGAATGAAATGCAGAAAAAAGGCATACGTTTTATCAGCTGTGAAGATACATCCTATCCGCAGAAATTAAAAGAAATTTATGATTATCCGTTCGGACTTTTTATAAGAGGTGAGCTTCCAAAGGAAAATGAGAAGACCGTGGCGATCGTCGGTGCCAGACTGTGCAGTGCCTATGGCAGACATTTTGCGGTAAAGATCGCAGAAGAGCTGGCAGGATATGATATTTCACTTGTAAGCGGCATGGCAAGAGGAATCGATGGCACTGCCCAGAGAGCTGTCATAAAAGGAGGCGGAAAGAGCTATGCGGTACTTGGATGCGGACCGGATATCTGTTACCCGATGCAAAACCGGGATCTGTATCAGAATTTACTGAAAAATGGAGGAGTCTTATCGGAATATCCGCCGGGAAGCAGTCCGCTTCCTTTTCATTTCCCAATGCGAAATCGCATTATCAGTGGCCTTTCGGATTTGGTGATCGTGATAGAGGCAAGAGAAAAAAGCGGATCACTCATCACAGCAGATCAGGCACTGGAACAGGGCAGAGATGTTATGGTGTTGCCGGGCAGAGCCGGAGATGCACTCAGTGCCGGATGCAACCGCCTGATCGACCAGGGAGCCGGCATTTTTCTCTCCACAGATCAGATCCTGGAACGTCTTAAAATTAAGAAAAAAAATCATACAAACACAAAAAAAACATACATTGCACTTGAAAGCGAAGAAAATTTGGTGTATAGTGTTCTGGAATTTCAGGCGAAAAATCTTCAGAGCATAGCAGATGAGACAAACCTCACCCCGCAGAAAGTAAGTGCAATACTGGTTCGCCTGATGCTGTGCGGGCTTGTTGCGGAGGATGTAAAAAATCATTATTCGAAGGTCTGAGGAAAAACAATAAGCACTGTGAAAGCCGTTGCACCGATTTTGGGCGTAAACAGTTGAAAAAGGGGTAAACATATGGCAAAATATCTGATTATTGTTGAGTCACCTACCAAAGTAAAAACCATCAAAAAATTTCTTGGCTCTAACTATGATGTCGCAGCATCAAACGGACATGTACGTGATATGCCAAAAAGTCAGCTGGGGTTTGATGTTGAAAATAATTATGAACCGAAATATATTACCATACGCGGAAAGGGAGATATTCTGGCAGCACTTCGCAAGTCTGTAAAAAAGTCAGATAAAGTATATCTTGCAACGGACCCTGACCGCGAAGGAGAAGCAATCTCCTGGCATTTATCAAAGGCACTGAAACTGGAAGAAAAAGATATCCACAGGATTACCTTCAATGAAATTACGAAAACAGCTGTAAAAGAATCTCTGAAACATCCGCGTGCGATCGATATGGATCTGGTGGATGCACAGCAGGCAAGACGTATGCTGGACCGTATGGTTGGATACCGGATCAGTCCGCTTCTGTGGGCGAAAGTCAAACGAGGCTTAAGTGCAGGCCGTGTACAGTCTGTCACTCTACGGATCATTGCAGACCGCGAGGAAGAAATCGCAGCCTTTATACCGGAAGAATACTGGACCCTGGATGCCGATTTTACGATTCCGGGAGAGCGAAAACCGCTGACTGCCAGATTTTACGGTACGGAAAAAGAAAAGATAACGATTCATTCAAAAGAAGAGCTGGATACGATCACGAAAAAGCTGGAAGGTGCAAAGTACCAGGTGGCGGAAGTGAAAAAAGGAGAACGTACCAAAAAAGCTCCGGTTCCGTTTACAACCAGTACGCTTCAGCAGGAAGCTTCCAAGGTGCTGAATTTCTCCACACAGAAAACCATGCGTGTTGCACAGCAGTTATATGAAGGAGTGGATGTAAAGGGTAGCGGGACTGTTGGTATCATCACCTATCTGCGTACGGATTCCACGCGTATTTCTGATGAAGCCGATGCATCAGCGAGAGCTTATGTCGAAGAAAACTACGGAAAAGAATACGTTTCTGCAGCTGTGCAGGAGAAAAAGAGCGGTAAAAAGATCCAGGATGCTCATGAGGCAATCCGTCCGACGGATATCACGAGGACACCGTTTGCTTTAAAAGAATCGCTCACAAGAGATCAGTTCCGTCTGTATCAGCTGATCTGGAAACGATTTGCCGCAAGCCGTATGGCAAATGCACAGTATACTACGACTTCCGTTAAAATCGATGCAGCCGGATACCGTTTCCATGTATCCGCCTCCAAGAAAAAATTTGACGGTTTTATGGCAGTTTATGTGCAGGACGAAGAAGAAAAGGGCGAGGGAAATCTTCTCGTGAAAGAAATTTCATCAGAGACACAGCTGAACTTTAAGAGTTTTGAGGAAAAGCAGCATTTTACACAGCCGCCGGCACATTATACAGAGGCCGCTCTTGTCAAAACGCTGGAAGAGCTTGGAATCGGACGTCCAAGTACTTATGCACCGACGATTACCACGATCATCAACCGCCGCTATGTGGCAAAAGAAAATAAAAACCTGTATATGACAGAACTTGGAGAAGTCGTAAACAATATCATGGTACAGGCATTCCCGAGTATTGTGGATGTCAATTTTACAGCAAACATGGAATCTCTGCTGGATAAAGTGGAGGAAGGCGTGGTCAACTGGAAAACGGTTGTCAGCAATTTCTATCCGGATCTGGACGAAGCAGTTTTAAATGCAGAGAAAGAACTTGCAAAAGTCAAGATTGAAGACGAAGTGACCGATATTGTCTGTGAAGAGTGCGGCCGCAACATGGTCATTAAATATGGTCCGCATGGCAGATTCCTTGCCTGCCCGGGATTCCCGGAGTGCCGAAATACCAAACCCTATCTGGAAAAGATCGGTGTGGCATGCCCGAAATGCGGCAAGGACATTGTGCTTCGAAAGACCAAAAAGGGCAGAAAGTATTATGGATGTGAAAATAATCCGGACTGTGATTTCATGTCCTGGCAGAAACCTTCCAAAGAAAAATGTCCGAAATGCGGAGGCATTATGGTTGAGAAGGGAAATAAGCTTCTTTGCATCAATGAAGCATGCGGTTATATTGAAAATAAATTTCAAAAAGAATAATTGTGCGAAATTTCACGCCAGAAAAGCAAAAAAAGCTGCTGTTTGCAGCTTTTTTGCGTTAAATATATTGAAAATTCAAAAGAATTATGATAAATTAAAAATATGCCAAGAATAGCAGGGGAAATCGTGCAAAAGACAAAAAAGGCAGAAGGGAGAAGAGCGATGAGTGTACAGTTATTAGACAAGACTCGAAAAATCAACAAACTTTTACACAACAACAACAGCAGTAAAGTCGTATTCAATGATATCTGTGAAGTACTGTCAGAAATTCTGGAGTCCAATGTGCTTGTGATCAGCAAAAAAGGAAAAGTACTTGGAATCAGCATCACACCAAACGTAGAAGAAATCAAAGAACTGATCGATGATGAAGTTGGGGGCCACATTGATGAACTTCTGAATGAACGTTTTCTGGGTGTTTTATCTACAAAAGAAAATGTCAATCTGGAGACACTGGGATTTGAAAGCGGAGATGTAAAAAAATATCAGGCGATTATCAATCCGATCGATATTGCAGGAGAGCGTCTCGGTACGGTATTTATGTACAAATGCGGAGAAGGATATGATATTGATGATATCATCCTCAGCGAGTATGGTACGACCGTGGTCGGTCTGGAAATGATGCGTTCTGTGCATGAAGAGAATGCGGAGGAGAATCGTAAAGTTCAAATCGTAAAATCAGCTATCAGTACACTTTCTTTCTCAGAACTTGAGGCGATCATCCATATTTTCGATGAACTGGACGGAACAGAAGGCATTCTGGTAGCCAGCAAGATCGCAGACCGTGTCGGAATCACACGTTCGGTTATTGTAAATGCACTTCGGAAATTTGAAAGTGCAGGTGTGATTGAGTCCCGTTCCTCCGGAATGAAAGGAACGTACATCAAAGTCCTGAATGATGTGGTATTTCAGGAACTGGATGATATTAAAAAGAAACGAAAAGAGAACGCCCAGGGATAAGCACGTAAAATTGTTTTATCTCAGTCGAGAAGACTCCCACTTCTGTAAGTGGTGAGTAATAACAAGTCTTTCTCAGTGGGAGTACAATCTCCGACTGAGATAAACGCTCCGCGAGAATGTGCAGTGATTCTGAGAAGAATATGTCAGCTTTCGCTGACCAGAATCACGCACCAAGTCTCACGTGCGTTCGACTTGAAACGATTTAAACAGGAAAAGAACCATTGCAGAAAAACGGGATTTTCAGTTTTTGCAGTGGTTCTTTTTCTAAGTATAATGTTAAAATCAGAAGAGATTGTACAATTACTTTTGACACCCACATCATCTATAAAAAAAGTATAAAATACAAAAAAATGAGAAAACATGAGAAAATACGAGGAATAAAAAGAATTAAAGAGAATATAAATAAATATACGAAAATAATTCCGCTTGCACATTTTGAGGAAGTTCACTATTATATGTACTAAAGTTAGCACTCGATAAAAGTGAGTGCTAATAACATGATAAATAAGGCGATTATAATTTAAGGAGGAATATAAAATGAAGTTAGTACCATTAGGTGACAGAGTTGTATTAAAACAGTTTGAAGCAGAAGAGACAACAAAGTCCGGTATTATTCTGGCAAGCAAATCTCAGGAAAAACCACAGGAAGCAGAAGTTGTTGCAGTCGGACCTGGCGGAATGGTAGACGGCAAAGAAGTAACCATGCAGGTGAAAGTCGGAGATAAAGTTATCTATTCAAAATATGCAGGAAATGAAGTAAAACTGGAAGACGAAGAATATATCATCGTAAAACAGAATGATATTCTGGCAGTTGTTGAATAACAGGATAGATTAAATCAAGAATTAACTGGAGGTTGATTGATATGGCAAAGGAAATTAAATACGGTTCAGAAGCAAGAACAGCACTGGCAGCAGGTGTTGATAAACTGGCAAATACAGTAAAAGTAACACTTGGACCGAAAGGAAGAAACGTTGTTCTGGATAAACAGTATGGTGCTCCGCTGATTACAAACGACGGTGTTACCATTGCAAAGGAGATCGAGCTGGAAGATGCATTCGAGAACATGGGTGCACAGCTGGTAAAAGAAGTTGCTACCAAGACCAATGATGTAGCAGGTGATGGTACCACAACTGCTACCGTTCTGGCTCAGGCAATGATCCAGGCAGGTATGAAAAATCTGGCAGCAGGTGCAAACCCGATCATCCTGCGTAAAGGTATGAAAAAAGCAACACAGGCAGCTGTGGATGCTATCGCAGCTATGAGCAGCAAAGTAAACGGCAAACATCAGATGGCAAGAGTAGCAGCTATTTCCGCAGGTGATGATGAAGTCGGAAATATGGTAGCAGATGCCATGGAAAAAGTTTCCAATGATGGTGTTATCACGATTGAAGAGTCCAAGACCATGAAAACAGAACTGGATCTGGTAGAAGGTATGCAGTTTGACCGCGGCTATATTTCCGCATACATGGCAACAGATATGGAAAAAATGGAAGCTGTCTTGGATGATCCGTACATCCTGATCACAGACAAAAAGATTTCCAATATCCAGGAGATTCTGCCGCTGCTGGAGCAGATTGTACAGTCCGGTAAGAAACTGCTGATCATCGCAGAGGATATCGAAGGAGAAGCTCTGACGACTCTGATTCTGAACAAACTGCGTGGTACTTTCCAGGTAGTCGGTGTAAAAGCTCCAGGTTATGGTGACAGAAGAAAAGAAATGCTCAAAGATATCGCAATCCTGACCGGCGGTGAAGTCATTTCCGAAGAACTGGGACTGGAACTGAAAGATACACAGATCAGCCAGCTTGGACGTGCAAAATCTGTCAAAGTGAAAAAAGAGAATACCGTTATCGTTGACGGAATGGGCGATAAGAAAGAAATCGAAAACAGAATCGCACAGATCAAAGCTACGATCGAAGTTACAACTTCTGAATTTGATAAAGAAAAACTGCAGGAGAGACTTGCGAAACTGGCAGGCGGCGTAGCAGTGATCCGTGTCGGTGCAGCTACCGAAACAGAGATGAAAGAAGCAAAACTGCGTATGGAAGATGCTCTGAATGCAACAAGAGCAGCCGTAGAAGAAGGCATTGTAGCAGGAGGCGGATCTGCATACATCCATGCATCCAAGGAAGTTGCAAAACTGGTAGATACTCTGGAAGGAGATGAGAAGACCGGTGCATCCGTGATCCTCAAAGCACTGGAAGCTCCACTGCATCAGATCGCTGCAAATGCAGGACTGGAAGGAGCTGTTATCATCAACAAAGTAAGAGAATCTGAGGTAGGTGTCGGATTTGATGCATACAATGAGAAATATGTAAACATGGTAGAAGAAGGAATCCTGGATCCTGCAAAAGTGACAAGAAGTGCACTGCAGAATGCAACCAGTGTTGCATCCACTTTCCTGACAACCGAATCCTGTGTTGCGAACATCAAAGAAGAAACACCTGCAATGCCGGCAGGCGGAGCCCCGGGAATGGGCGGAATGATGTAATAAAAGAACCGAGCTAAGAAAAAGCGGTTACAGAGAACAAATCTGTAACTGCTTTTTTTTAAAATTCCTTTTACAAGATGAGAATTTCGTGTATAATAAAAAACAGGGCATATAATAGTATGAAATCAGAAGAAAGCAGGAAAAAAATGTATGAAGGATTGGTACACAGAAAAAAGAGTCTCAAGATCCATTTTCGGTTCCATTCTGGAGTATGAATACCTGTATCTGAATGGAGAGCTGGATATTGACTGCATTTACCTGAAAAAGAGACGGGAACACATCGGTACTTACAAAGTGGCAGATATGGAAGCTCTGTTTCCGCTGGATGCAAAACGTTTTCGAGAATATCGAAAAGATAAGAACATCAAGATCAGAGACTGTTCCGCCGGGCGAAGAGGCATGCGGTATGGCATGCTGATACCGAGAGCGGAGCAGAAGGATCTGCTGATTTTTGAACCAGATCAGGGAATGCTCCTAGATATGCAAAGACGTTCTCCGGGAAAAGTACAATTTGCCTGAAAACAGGGTTGACAGGTTTCGACAAATTTGATAAACTTGACAACTAACAACAGATGTTAGAAATTCAGGAAAGAAAGTGAGGATAATAAAATGGGTACGATTATAGGCGAAGGTATTACTTTTGATGATGTACTCCTTGTGCCGGCCTATTCGGAAGTGATTCCGAATCAGGTGGATCTGTCTACTTATCTGACAAAGTCTATCAGACTGAATATCCCGATGATGAGTGCAGGAATGGACACAGTTACGGAACACAGAATGGCGATTGCGATGTCACGACAGGGCGGCATTGGTATTATACATAAAAATATGTCCATTCAGGAGCAGGCAGAGGAAGTTGATAAGGTAAAACGTTCTGAAAATGGTGTTATCACGGATCCGTTTTATTTATCCCCTGACAATACACTGGAAGAAGCAAACAATCTGATGGCAAAGTTCCGTATTTCCGGTGTGCCGATTACAGAAAACGGAAAACTGGTAGGTATCATCACAAACCGTGATCTGAAGTTTGAAGAGGATTTCAGCAAAAAGATCAAAGAATCCATGACTTCTGAAAACCTCATCACTGCAAAAGAAGGTATCACACTGGAAGAGGCAAAAAAGATCCTTGCAAAAGCAAGAAAAGAGAAACTGCCGATCGTGGATGATAACTTTAATCTCAAAGGACTGATCACGATCAAGGATATTGAAAAACAGATCAAGTATCCGCTCTCTTCCAAAGACTCCAAAGGTCGTCTGCTGTGCGGTGCTGCACTTGGTATCACAGCAAACGTTCTAGATCGTGCACAGGAGCTGGTAAATGCACATGTCGATGTCGTTGTTCTGGACTCTGCACACGGACATTCTGCAAACGTTCTGAACTGTGTTCGCATGATCAAAGAGAAATTCCCGGATTTGCAGGTTATCGCAGGTAACGTGGCAACAGCAGAAGCTACAAAGGCATTGATTGAAGCCGGAGCAGATGCAGTCAAAGTTGGTATCGGACCTGGTTCTATCTGTACAACACGTGTGGTTGCAGGTATCGGTGTACCGCAGATCACAGCTGTTATGGACTGCTACAGTGTTGCAAAAGAGTATGGTATCCCGATTATCGCAGATGGCGGTATTAAGTACTCCGGAGATATGACAAAAGCGATCGCAGCCGGTGCGAATGTTTGTATGATGGGAAGCATGTTTGCTGGATGTGATGAGAGCCCGGGAACATTTGAACTGTACCAGGGAAGAAAATATAAAGTATACCGTGGTATGGGATCTATCGCAGCAATGGAAAACGGAAGCAAAGACCGTTACTTCCAGTCTGATGCGAAGAAGCTGGTACCGGAAGGTGTTGAAGGACGTGTAGCTTATAAGGGAAGCGTAGAAGATACCGTATTCCAGCTGATGGGCGGTCTTCGTTCCGGTATGGGTTACTGCGGAGCAAAAGATATTGAATATCTGAAAGAGAACGGAAGATTTATCAAGATTTCTGCAGCATCTCTGAAAGAATCTCATCCGCATGATATTCATATCACAAAAGAGGCACCAAACTACAGCGTTGATGAATAAAAGCGGAACAGGCGGATTTCCCGAAAAAGGAATCCGCCTTTCTTTTTTGCACGCCGGCGAGAGTGAAAGCAGACTGCAATTATCGCATTTTACATTGGAGGCAGATATGTGGGAGAACGACAGAAGCCGAAGAAAAATGGAAGAGAGGAAAAGGCAAATTCAAAAAAGAATCACCGTATCGGCGATTTTGACAGCAGTTGTTCTGGTACTGTTTTTTGTCTTTTTCTTTCACAGGAACACCGGTACGAAAAAAATGACATACCAGAAGGCAGGGATGGATGCATGGGAGCAGTATGATATCGGAGATCCTGTAAAACAGGTTCCACAGCCGGAGCTTGATGTGCAGCTTCTGACTGTCAACGAATACTCCAGACCAGGGATTGCAACCGATGGAGTGCGTGGTGTGGTGGTTCATTATACGGCTAATCCAGGAAGTACCGCACAGAATAATCGGGATTATTTTGAAAGCCTCAAGGACACCGGAGAAAATCAGGTCAGCAGCAATTTTATCATCGGACTGGACGGAGAGATCATTCAGTGCATTCCGACAAATGAGATCGCCTATGCATCTAACAACCGCAACAACGATACAGTGTCCATTGAATGTTGTCATCCGGATGAGTCAGGAGCGTTCCAGGAGGTGACGTATCAGTCTCTTGTGGAGCTGGTTGCATTTCTGTGCGGAAAGTTTAATCTGACGATGGACAATGTGATCCGCCATTATGATGTTACCGGAAAAGACTGTCCAAAGTATTTTGTGGAGCATGAAGATGCATGGAATGCATTTAAAGAAGATGTGGCAAAGTATATTGAAGAAAATGGAAATTAATCCAAAAATCTGAACAGTAGAAATATGCAGCCATTATAAGAACAGGAAGAGAAGACAGGTATAGAAAGGAAAGGTATGGTTAAAGATATATATGAAAGTATTTGCAGGGGAGAAGATGTCCGGGCAAATCTGATCTGTTTAAAGCAGCTGATAGCAGATAAGAAAGAAAAAAGTGCATTTGCTTATATGCTGGCAGGCGATTTTCGAAAACTGGCAGCTCTATTAAAGGATAAAGACGCCAAGATACGGAAAAATGCAGCACTGATCCTCGGAGAATTGGAATCCGAAGATGTTCTTCCGTGGCTCTACGAAGCCTATGAGAAAGAAAAACAGCTCTTTGTCCGAGAGTCTTATTTAAAAGCGATGGAAAAACTGAATTTTTCACAGATGCTTCCCAAATTAAAGAAAAGACAGAAAACATTGCAGGAAGAACTGCTCTATGCGGCAGACGAGGGGAAAAAACATCTCCAGAAAGAAGCAGCCGTTCTTTCCCGCATGATCTTAAAATATGAAAAGCCAAAACATCATACATTCTGTGGGGGAAAGACGGAAGATGTGATCCTTTTGTGCAATCGGAATAACCGCCAGATCACAGCCAGACAGATCCAGACCGGTGAAGTCTCCATGCTTGCCGGAGGCGTTCGCATTCAGGGGGCAGATCTGCAGGAAATCGCGAAAATACGAACCTGGCAGGAGCTCCTATTTCCGCTTCACGGAAAAGTGGAACGGGAGTATACGGCGGAGGCGGCGGCACAGACGGTATGGAACACCGAGGTCATGGAACTGCTTCAAAGTCTGCATGAGGAAAAAGGAGCGTTTCTGTTTCGCATCGAGTACAAAGGTTCTCTGGATGAACGCAAAAAAAGCGAATTTGTGAAAAAAACGGCATCTTTGCTGGAAGAAAAAAGCGAACGGATGCTGATCAATTCCATTTCGGATTATGAAATTGAAATCCGCATTGTCGAGAGCAAAAAAGGTGGTTATCTGCCGTTCCTGAGGCTGTATACGATGGAAGATGAACGTTTTGCTTACCGAAAAGAGAGCATTGCCGCTTCCATTGCCCCGGTGAATGCAGCACTGATCATGCAGATCGCCGGAGACCATCTGAAAGAAAATGCACAGGTACTCGATCCGTTCTGCGGTGTCGGAACCATGCTGATCGAACGCAAGTATTTTCGTTCTGCCGATCCGTTGTATGGTGTTGATATCTATGCGGAAGGGATTCAGAAAGCAAGAGACAATACTGCGGTGACGAAAATGCCGATCCATTATATTGCCAGAGACTTCTTTACCTTTGAACATGACTATCTGTTTGATGAACTGATTACAGATATGCCGGCTTCCGCAGATGAAGCATTCTATAGGACATTTTTTAAAAAAGCAGAAACGCTTTTAAAGAGAGGAGCTGTTCTTGTGCTGTATAATCGTCAGGGAACACTACTTGAAGAAATGTGCCGCAGACAGAATAATCTTACGATACTGAAGACGGCAGTGCTGAATGAACGGCAGAACAGTAAAGTAGTGGTCGCAAAACTGCAGGAGGCGTAAAATGGAACATGTAAAAAAACGAGAAGAAATTTCAAAAGAATTTACCTGGGCACTGGAAGATTTATATCAGGATCAGGCAGCATGGAGTGAAGATCTTGAAAAAATCCGAAAACTGGCACAGAAGCTGTATTCCTGCAAAGGAACGCTTGTGGAAGGTGCAGAAAATCTGAAAAAGGCACTGAATTTTTACAGTGAACTGAATCAGAGATTCGAAAAAGCATATGTATATGCAAATCAGCTTCTGCATCAGGATATGGCAAATGGCGAAAGCCAGAAATGTTCCGGGCAGGTACAGGTGCTGATGAATCAGGTCAATGAAGTGTCCGCCTTTCTGGAGCCGGAGATTTTGAAGATTCCGGATGAAAAATTAACGGAGTATCTGGCGGATGAGCCTTTCTCGGAATATCGACGATTTTTGGAAGAAATCCTGCGAACAAAAGAGCACAGTCTCAGTGAAGAGAAAGAAGAACTTCTGGCAAGGGTAAGTGAACTTGGCCGTGCCCCTTCTAATATTTACGGTATGTTTAATAATGCAGATATTACCTTTCAGCCGGTAAAAGATGAAAATGGAAATGAGCAGCCGCTGACGCAGGAACGCTATGTACATTATCTGGAAAATAAAAACAGAGAGATCCGAAAAGAAGCGTTTACAAACCTGTATAGCGGCTACAAAGGGTTTGCAAATACGATTGCGGCCGTTTTTGATGCAAATGTGCGTCAGGCAGCTTTTTTTGCAAAAGAACGCAAATACAGTTCTTCTCTGGAAGCAGCACTGGATGGCGGAAATATTCCAATCAGTGTTTATACTAATTTGATTCGCACCGTAGAAGAACATCAGCAGCCGATGCAGCGTTATCTGGAACTGAGAAAAAGGCTGCTGGGCGTAGAACAGCTTCATATGTATGATGTCTATGTTCCGATGATTGAAAAGACCGAGAAAAAATATTCTTTCGAAGAGGCAAAACATATGGTGCTGAATGCACTTTCCGTTCTTGGAAGCGAATACACAGGCCTGCTTGAGAAAGGATTTCATGAGCGTTGGATCGATATTTATGAAAATGAGGGAAAGCGTTCAGGAGCCTATTCCTGGGGAGCTTATGGAACGCATCCGTATGTCCTTCTGAACTATCAGGGAAATTTAAACCATGTATTTACGCTGGCCCATGAAATGGGGCACGCTCTGCATTCCTGGTATTCCGATCATGCCCAGAATTATCTGAATGCCGGATATCGCATATTTGTTGCAGAAGTGGCATCTACCTGTAACGAGGCACTGCTGATCCATGATCTGATGGAAAAGACCGAAGATAAAAAAGAAAAGGCATATCTGATCAATTATTTCCTGGAGCAGTTTCGCACAACTCTGTATCGTCAGACCATGTTTGCACATTTTGAGCAGGAAATGCATCAGAAAGTGGAACAGGGCGAAACACTGACAGCGGATGTGTTGTGCGATGCTTACTATGCATTAAATCAGAAATACTATGGAGAAGCAATGGTTTCGGATGATCTGATCCGCTATGAGTGGGCAAGGATTCCACATTTTTACACACCGTTTTATGTTTATCAATATGCGACCGGATTTTCAGCGGCCATTGCGATCAGCACCAAGATCCTTGCAAAGGAAGAAGGGATTGTTGAGAAATATAAAGCCTTTTTAAGCGGTGGCTGTTCTATGGATCCGATCGACCTGCTGAAACTCTGTGGTGTTGATATGGAAAAGAAAGAACCGGTAGAAGAGGCATTGAAGGTGTTTGAACAATATCTTACAGAACTGGAAAAACTCGTATAAAAATGGGAGATGTGCAGTGAAAGGCACATCTCCTTTTTAAGCGGCGGATTGCAGAGGTACTTATCCGGATATCTTATTTTAATACAAATTTATGGATGATCTCGGCAACGCCGTCGTGGTTGTTGTCATTTTCTGTGATATAGTCAGCAGCCTGCTTCACTTCTTCTTCGGCATTTCTCATAGCACAGCCGATATGGGCGGCCCGGATCATGGAAATATCATTTTCGGCATCTCCGGCAGCAATGGTATTACACAGTGGGATTCCGGTGTATTCACAGAGAAAACGAACGGCAGAGCCCTTGTCAATACCGGGAGCGACGTGCTCCAGGTATTCATTGCTGGAGAAGAAACGGTTGATCTTGCCGTCTGCAAAGTCAGCGGTCTTTTCGAGATAATCACGGAGATGCTCCTTGTTTTCATAATTTACAACCAGCACTTTGACCGGTTCTGATTTCAGAAAAGCGGTCACATCCGGAACGACTTTGTATGGAATCTTGACGATGGAAGAGTAGCGTTTTACCTCTTCGGTATCGTGCTCTGTAACGATCTCACTGTCGGAATAGGTCTGGCAGTGAAGACCGCACTGAAGGGCTTCGTCAAAAATGCGGCGAACGAGCGGCATTGCAAGCGGTTTTTTGAAAATACTCTTTTTGCGGTACATATCGTAGATTTCACCGCCGTTAAAAGAAATCACAAAACAGCCCTTTTTCGTAAAACCAAGTTCTTTTGCCTGCATGATCGCACTGGCAAGAGGGCGGCCGGTGGAGATCACGATATGGTGTCCGGCTGCAAGAGCCTCTTCGATCGCCTGACAGTTGCCGGCAGAAAAAGTCTTTTCGTCGGTAAAGAGCGTTCCGTCCAGATCCAGGAAAACTGCCTTGGTATTTTTTTCTTTTTCCATTAATTCTTCCAGGGCATCGTCACTGTCGCTGATCCACACATCTTCTTCTTTGGCAGTAAGGCCGAGATATTCACGCAAAGTACATGCTTCATCACTGAAGTTCCATTTGTCTGTTAAAGAAAAGATATCATCAAATGGGACTTCTCCCATCATAAAACGTTCTCTGAATTTCATCATAAAAACTCCTTTTAGTATTGTCTGTCACGATGTTTTCTGAGGTTCTCAAAAGTCGTGTCCGGTATGCGAAGATTGCCGCGTCCCACACCCAGATCAATCCCCGGTATATTGCTGCCGTGAAAATCAGAACCACCGGAAACGGCAAGTCCCATAACCTGGGCGAGCCGGCGTACACGGTTTTCCTGAGAAACCGAGTGACGTGAATACATGGCTTCGATCCCGTTGAGGCCTTCTGGCTTCAGGGTACGGATCAGTTCCTTTAACTGAGAATCAGAAAGGTGGTACTGCATTGGATGTGCAAGGACGGCAATTCCATCCAGTTTATGGATCAGGTGCACGGCCATTGCCGGGGTTACCTTTTCACGTGGGACAAAACAAGGTCCGTCATTTCCAATATAATGAAAAAAAGCATCATTCATAGATGGAATACAGCCCTTTTCATATAAAAAACGTGCGAAATGTGCTCTTGTCAGAACGGCATCACCAAACATTTCCTGCAAAGCCTCGATAGTGATCGGAAATCCACAGTCGGCAAGCTTTTCAGCCATTTTACGATTCCGTTCAAAACGGGCATTGCGGAAATGATCCAGTTCCTGGCAGAAAGAAGTATCGTGCCAGTCAAAATCGAGACCGACGATATGGATATCCTGACCATTGTATTCAGTAGAAAACTCAATGCCGGAAATGACTTTTATTGGTTTGTCCTCGGCAGCCTGAAACGCCTCACCGAGACCATCTACGGTGTCGTGATCGGTCAGAGCGAAAGCCGTAAGATGATTTTCCATGGCATGTTCTACCAGCTGCGTTGGTGTCAGTGTTCCGTCTGAAAAGGTAGAATGAACATGAAGATCGATCATAATTAAGAACCTCCCTTTGCAGAAATAATCATCAGTTGTCTTTTATCCGGATCTGCCGCGAGACATTCAGGGCGATTCCCATTTCCGTCATCAGGAAGAGAATCGAAGTACCGCCGTAACTGATAAATGGGAGCGTAACACCGGTTGTAGGAATCACGTTCAATACAACGGCAATATTCAGAATGACCTGCAAAGCGATATGTGCAAAAATACCGGTAACGATCAGAGAACCGAGCAGATCCGGTGCATTCTGTGCGATAAACATCAGTCGGTACAGCAGAAAAACAAACAGGATGGTCAGAAGAACAGCACCAAAGAGTCCAAGTTCTTCGCAGATGATTGAAAAGATCATATCATTCTGAGCTTCCGGGATAGACTGGATTTTCTGAGTACTGTTGCCAAGACCCTTGCCGAACAGACCGCCGGAGCCGATAGCGTATAATCCCTGAAGTACCTGATAGCCGCCGCCATCGGAATATTTTTCCGGATCGATCCATGCAAGGACACGGTTGAAACGGAAGTTTCCACTTGCACCAAGCGAAGAAACATATCCACGCACGCCTACGATACCGACAGGAAGACCAATGCCGGCTGTTAGAACAAACGGTGCAGTCTTTGGATGTGCAACAAAAATCAGTGCACAGGTAATGCCGAGGATGATGATGGCGGTACTTAAGTTTTCGGTAAATTTCCAGGTCAGAAGGAACGTAAGTGCACCAAAAGCAAAAAGAACAAAAGGTGCCTTAAAGCCTTTTAACTTTTTGCCGAACTGCACGATCAGTACAGAAAGGAACAGAATGATCGCCAGTTTGGCAGGTTCTGCTGACTGAAACTGGATCGGACCAATTTTGATCCATCGTTTTGCACCGTTTACCTCGTGACCGATGAATTTGGTAACCAAAAGCAAAAGATTGCTGAAAAGGTAAAAATAGCCGGCATATCTGGCGTAAAAATGGTAATCGATCATGGAAAAAACAAAAATCGCTACCAATCCACCAACGCTGAACAATGCCTGCCGGAAAAGAAAATATGTATCACTTCCATACTCAACCTGGGCATCATAAGCACTTGTACTGTAAAGCATGATAAGCCCAAAACAGGTGAGAAGGACTACACAGGCCAGAAGATTGTAATCATAATACTGACCGTTTCTTGTCAGAAGTCTTACCTTACGTTTCCTCCTGACGGTTTTTGTGTTTGTCTGTGCCATATAAAATCCTGCCTTTCTATTAGGATTACTATGTATCATAACATATTTTAAAGTCAAAAGGAACCCATATCGAGCACCATTTCAGGAAAAAATTTCACTTAGCATATAGTAATCTGATATTAAGGGGCTGCCGTGACAGCAATAGATAACGTGGCGATGCACCGATTTCGCTATCTGGTCCGCCGTACTGCAATAACCTATAATCAAAAAGCATATTGAAAATGAAGAATGCATATGCTATAATGCCATTAGGCAAAGAGAAGTAGGTAGTCCAAATGATTCGACTACAAACGAAAACCCCAGAGCGGCAACTCTGGGGTTTTCTATTCTCTTTTTAATGGCAGAACAAATCCATAGGCTGGTTACCGACTATTTATCACTATCCAACCATTTGATGATGCAATGGCAAATTACACCACCCACAACAGTGACAATAAGAGAAGTAAGAAAATCCAAATGATTCACCTCCTTCCTGTTACCAGTATTGGAGGCGGTAACGCATCTATACTATCACACTCTTTTAAGTATTTCTACCTGTATTTTCATTATACCCTCTCCGTTTTTTCAAATATACCCATCCTGCACTGCTTTTCAGCGTTTGAAACACCCCGAACGGAACAGGTAAAAACTGCAAGGAACTATTTGCATCATTTTTCATAAACTTATATTGAACTGATTATTTAATAGGAGGAAACACAGTTGCAGTATCAAAATTCTTGCTGTCAGAGATCAGAAAAAGAATCTTGCCTGGAACAGTATCCGATTGCTATGGCATACGTTCCGTGGCAGAAATTTGATAAATCGTTTTCTTTATGTCATGCTTTAAAAGTAGGCACCATATTTCCATGCCTTGAAAAAACATTTTGCGGAAAAGGAGGCAGATGTCGATGAATGGCTGCAATCATTACAGAACCAATAATTCCTGTATGCGAAATGCAAATAACAGACAACCGATGAATAATCGACCTCGAATGGAAATGCAGACAGACAAAAATATGGAATGCAAAAGAAGACAACAGCCGGACAAAAAGAGTTTGCTGAATGAAATCAATGAATGCAGTTTTGCAGTCAACGATATGCTCCTTTATCTGGACACACATCCGTGTGACGAAGCAGCTCTTTCTTATTTCATGGAACACAAAAACCGTCGAGTTGCCGCACTGAAAGAATATGCAAAGTATTATGGTCCGCTTACCATTGATACCGCAGACGATGAAGCGAGCGAGAGTTTTTTATGGGTAGAAACACCTTGGCCATGGGAAGGAGGCGGCTGCTGATATGTGGAATTATGAAAAAAGACTGCAATATCCGGTTAATATCAAAAACCCGGATGGAAGAATCGCCCAGATCATCATGAGTCAGTACGGCGGACCGGATGGCGAGATTGGTGCATCGCTGCGTTATCTGTCCCAGCGTTTTTCCATGCCGAATCGAAAAATTATGGGTGTTTTAAATGACATCGGCACGGAAGAACTGGCACATCTGGAAATAGTATCAACAATCGTTCATCAGCTTACGCGTGGTCTTTCAGTAGAAGAAATTGAAAAATCCGGTCTGGCACCGTATTATGTGGATCATACCGTAGGAATCTGGCCGCAGGCTGCCGGTGGTATTCCATTTAATGCATGTGAATTTCAGTCAAAAGGGGATGCGATCACCGATTTGTATGAGGATATGGCTGCTGAGCAAAAAGCACGCAGCACTTACGATAACATTCTGAGAATGGTAAAAGATCCGGATGTCGCAGATCCGATCCGTTTTTTAAGGGCGAGAGAAATCGTGCATTTTCAGCGATTCGGTGAAGCACTTCGCATTTTACAGGATGAACTGGATTCTAAGAATTTTTATGCATACAATCCGAGTTTTGATAAACCAGTCAGCTGTCCTGTTTCTTCTGGTGGATGCATAGAAAGCAATTAATATGAAAAACAGAAAAGGGCTGTCGTGAAAGCGGCAGCCCTGCAACATCGGACTCTTACATTACAGATGAATTACTTGCTAATGTGATAGAATTACCGGAACTATTTCAGCAATTCATGAATATTGATTGAGAAGTCTGGATAAATCCCTACAGGAATATCCTCTTCAAAAGAGTAAAGGTTGTTATTTTCCTCTTCATTTTCGAAGCAGAAAACATTTACAATCTCTTTTGATGGGTTCACGATCCAGTATTCGCGAACACCGGCATTACGATATTTAAAAAGCTTGATGCCATAGTCACGTTTTTGTGTAGCAGGAGACACAATTTCAATAATAAAATCCGGTGCACCTTCAATACCTCTTTCGGATATTTTCTTCGAGTCACACAGAACAGAGATATCAGGTTCGACATAAGTTTTATCATCAGCGTTGAGTCGTACGGCAAGAGGTGCCGGAAGTACCTGAGAATCATTATGATTGTTTCGAATGTATTCGTGAATCGTTCCGGATAATTCCATAACAAGATGTTGATGTATATAATTTGGTGATACCATATTATAAATTTGACCATTGATTAGCTCCGCACGTTTGCCTTCCGGAAGTGCATCGATGTCTTGTGTAGTATAAGAATGCTCTTTTGACAATTCGGTTTGAGCGATACGAGTCGGATATTTCGGATTATCAATTTGATAATTTTTTAGAGATTCTAAATCTGGAGATGCTTTTTCGTATAGTGCATTAAAACCTCCTGTGCGAGATAATTCCATAATAATATGAGAGACGGACGCAATATAATTTTTGAAATAAGCAATTTCTAAATTACTGTATCCTTTTATATCTTGCCATTTGTATTCTGGAAGCCAGCAAGTAGCATGATGGAACCCGCCGGTGTCATTTGGTGTTTCAATATATACTTTTACTGTTCCGTCGATCTTCATTTCAGAATGTGTAATTTCTGTATCATCATTTAATGTCATAAACGGATACATCATAATAAACAACTCCTTTCAAAATAGGTAACTTATGCACTTAAAAGATTTCGTTTTCTGTTTCTATGAAGCGACTTCGTTTTCAAATAATGAAATCGTGGAATTTTTTTGCTTGAAAATAAAAATATATGGTTTGAATTTAGTATAATATAAGTATGAAGATGAATCAATATAAAATAATCAACACAAATAAAAAGTATTGATTTATATGCATGATATGTATAGCAATTGAAAATTGCCGGTTAGTATTTTTAGAAGAAATAAATCATCCGGATAAGCTTTTACAAAAAAGCTGCATACAATAAAGAAAAAGAAATTGTATGTGTAATATGAACAAAATTAATCGTATGATTTCAAAATATAACTATACACCCGGGAACAGTTCCAGAATCAAATATATCGTCATTCACTACGTTGGTGCACTGGGCGGAGCAAAAGAGAACTGCATCTATTACGGAGGCAGGGACCGCGGATCATCGGCACATTATTTTGTCGGGTTTGACGGTGAAATCTGGCAGTGTGTGGAAGATCAGAACATTGCCTGGCATTGCGGGGCGAGTAGCTATAAACATCCGGAATGCAGAAATGCCAACAGTATCGGGATTGAAATGTGCGTGCGAAAAAGGGGAACACAAACACTTGGAGCAACGGACAGGGACTGGTATTTCGAAAATAAGACGGTGCAGTCAACTATTGAGCTGGTCCGGTATCTGATGGAAAAATATCACATTCCGGCAGATCATGTGATACGCCATTATGATGTGACAGGGAAAATCTGTCCGAATCCGTATGTATATAATGAAGGAAAAAGCACCTGGGACACTTTCAAAAAGGCAATTTCGGCAAAAAATGCGGATCATGAAACGAAAAAGCAGGTGCCGGAAGTCTGGTATCGTGTCCGCAAAACCTGGAAAAATGCCGGCAGTCAGGTTGGAGCA
This sequence comes from Hominisplanchenecus sp., assembly GCF_046967715.1. NCBI lineage: Bacteria > Bacillati > Bacillota > Clostridia > Lachnospirales > Lachnospiraceae > Hominisplanchenecus > Hominisplanchenecus sp. The sequence goes on along the minus strand of NZ_JBKVNQ010000003.1, from coordinate 49,351 downwards.
TTTAAGACATTGAAACAGGCGAAACAGTGTGCGGATCAATATGCCGGGTATCGTGTATACAATACTTCCGGAAAGAAAGTTTATGTCTCTTTGAAATTACCATATAAAGTGCAGGTTAAAACCGGAACCATTCCGGTCAGAAGCGGACCGGCAAAAACTTATCGCCGTGTGAAACAGATTTCAAAAGGAGTTTTTGAGATTACCGAAGAAAAAAATGGATTTGGAAAGCTGAAAAGCGGGGCAGGATGGATTTACCTTAAGAAAGTGGAGAGAGTATAAATCACACATGTTCAGAGATTTGGTGAAGAACTGATATCATAAATAGAGGGGCCGCCCTTTTTGACACCCCCATAATTGCCACAGACTTGCTGCTGTGAAATTTTTTGTTAACTTAAATTTTTCTCGTAGATACAATGTGTGCCCTGATGCTGCTGTAAGCTTCCGAGACATTTTTTATTGCAGCGAACACAGCGATGAATTTCTGTGATCTGTCTATTTTTTACTTTATCTGGCCATTCAGGGTCAGCAAGCAGCTGACGGCTCATGGCGGCACAGGTGATACGGCCGTTTGCAAGCTGTTCTTCTATAAAATCAGGCTGGTTCAGACCGCCAACACCGGTGATTGGCTTATCTGTATAGTTCCGGACTTCATCGCAAAATTTCAGGAAGCATCCCTGTTCTTTAAAATATGGATGATTTGCCGGCGGAATGGTATCTTCCAGACTGGAATGATTTGCAAGAGTGACATGAAAACTGGTTACACCGGCGTCTTCCAGCAAAGGAATAAAGATTCCAAGCTCAGATTCAAGCACACCGGCATTTCCATAGTGCGGATTTTCCTGACGGACAGCCAGTTTATAATCGATCGGAAGATCCGGCAAACGTTTGCGTATGGCCTGAACGGCTTCTGTGGCAAAACGTGCACGATTCCTGGCATTGCCGCCGTATTCATCCGTGCGATGATTAAAGATGACGGAGCTGAAACTGCCGCACATACGGTCTCCGTGAACCTGAACCATATCAAAATCGGCTTTTACTGCCAGTACAGCAGCTTCTCCAAATCCCTGTATGATTTTATGTATTTTGTGCTGGGACATTTTTGTGATATAAGGAGAAACTTCATTATTTAAAAGTGTACGTAGTTGCTGCATTGTGATTTTTTTGGACAGAACGCCAGGGACGTATTTCAGCATGGCGAGCATATTGGAGTCGGATTGATGAAGCTGAGCACAGATACGGCAGTTTTCCTGATGAACGATCCGGGCAAGCTTCTGATAATAGGCAAAGCCTTTTTTATCAAAGAGAGATTTTTCAAAAGTACTTTTTCCTACGGGTACATCACCGACAATGATCATGGCACAGCCACCGGCGGCGATTTTTCGAATTTTTTCAAAATATTCTTCGTCAGACAGACCGAATGTGGTAGGTGCGAAGATGATGCGGTTTTTCAGCTCTAAACCACCATAATTGACAGGATTGTTGATTGCCTGATACATTTTTTTCACCTCTTTTGACTGGAGAGTATAGTTCACGGCTGTATTTTTGTCAAGAGTAAAATATCACGAAATTTGTTCGCACAACAATATGCAAAATACAGACAGAAGAAAGAAAAAATATATTTACATTTTACCAAAAAACAGTTATCATAAACAAAAACTATTATACAAAATCACCAGGAAAGGATGTGCGTATCGGATTATATTATAAAAACAGAGATCGTTTTGAAAAAGAAAAAAGGAGGAAATGAATGAAAAAGTCGATATTCGGGTTCATTTTGGCAATCTTGCTGATCTGTCCGTTTATGTCACAGGTACTGCGGGCGGAAGCGAGAGACACAGACAGTAAAGTAACAGATGCAGATAAGATATTTTATTATTCTTTTGATAACATAAGCGGCGGTCTGATCGCAGATGAATGGGGCAGCAGAAATGCAGTGATTTCCGGTGGAAAGATCAGTACCGGAAAATCCGGCAGTGCACTTGAAGTTGAGAAAAATACAACAGGAGCTTCCGTTTCGAATGCTTCTGTTACAAACGATGCGTGGACGGTCAGCTACTGGGTATACAGTAAGGCTCTTTCAGAGAGAAGTTCTGTTCTGATGAGCAGCGATGGAAAATATTCTTTCGATGCTGCGATCAGTTCCTCCAATCTGAAATCCGGTGTACATGTAGGAACCAGAAGCGGTGATGTCCTGACATTTCAGTATACACTTCCGGCAGAAACATGGGTACATATGACATGGACACAGGATAAGACAAACGGTCTGTCTCTCTATGTAAACGGAACGTTTGTTCAGACAAATACCTGGACAAAAACAAATAATTTCCCTTGCCCGGCTGATCTTTTCGGCGGCAGCGGATTTGAAGGTAAGATTGACGAACTGAAAATTTATAACCGCGTACTCACGGAAAATGAGATTCTGGCGGGTATGATGGGCAAAGGACTGAATATTTCCGAAACCAAAAAAGAACTGAAAGTCGGTGAAAATTGGCAGATCGTGACAAATCTGATCAGTGATCAGGAAGATAAAACGATCACTTATACCTCCTCAAATCCGGAGATCGCAGCCGTAAGCGAAGATGGAACCGTACAGGCAAAGAAACGCGGTACGACGCAGATCTTTGTGAAAAATGCAGCATCCGGTTATGAAGAAACCGTAGAGATCAGTGTTATCAAAGAAATCACGATCCATAATACAGTTCCGGTTTATAAGCTGGATGACTCCAAACTTTCTGATATTGATAAAGATGAAACCAATGCACAAGGAAGACGTTACCTTGGTCAGCCGGATATGGTCATGCTGGATGACAACCGTACGCTGATCACAGTTTATCCGGTCGGACACGGACATGGTAAACTGGTTATGAAGGTAAGTGAGGATGCCGGAGAAACCTGGACGGAAAAGACCGATATCCCGTCCTCCTGGACAAAATCGCTGGAGACACCGACGATTTATAAACTGCATCTGGACAATGGAACGACAAGGCTGATGCTGATCACAGGTCTGCCAAACTGGGGAAATGGTGAGACGGATGCGAACGGTCACATTGGCGGATGGAATACTTCCTATTCTGACGATGGCGGAAAGACATGGAGCGAATATAAAAACTGGCATGAAAAGAAAAAAGACGGAACCACAAACTATACCATCGTTGCGATGGCAAGCCTTATACAGTTAAAAGATAAAAACGGAAACAATATCCAGAAATGGATGGGCGTTTACCATGATGTAAACTATGTCAACTACAAAACCTATCTGACCTTTGACGAGAGCGGAAATGAACAGTGGTCCGATCCGGAACCTTATCTGAATGAATATCGTACAACAGAGAGCAAGTATCAAATGTGCGAGATCGGAATGTTCCGTTCACCGGACGGAAAACGCATTGTCGGGCTGGCAAGAAGCCAGTCCCATAACAATCCGTCCACATTGATCTATTCAGATGATGAAGGAGAAACCTGGTCTGAGCCGATGGATCTTCCGGGATCCCTTGCCGGAGAACGCCACAAAGCACTGTGTGATCCGATCAGCGGCAAACTGGTGATCACATTCCGTGAAATCCAGTATGACCTCAATAAAAACAATCAGTTTGACGGTGGGAATGACTGGATGGCAGGTGACTGGGTTGCATGGGTAGGAACTTATGAAGATCTGATGGAACAGAATGACGGTCAGTGCCATATCCTGCTCTGTGAGGACTGGGCAAATAACCGTTACTCCGGGGATACCGGATATACCGGAATGGTCGTTTTACCGGATGGAACTTTTGTTATGGATTCTTACGGACACTGGGACAAAGAATTTTCACAGAGCTGGCAGGGTAGTGACGGCAGCGGTTATAATGTCAAGACAGACCTGTGCTACATCAAACAGGCAAAATTTAAACTGGCAGATGTGATCGGTGAGTCTGCGATTGCAGTTAAGGATGTCACGCTGGATCTATCCGAAGTAAAACTGACAGAAAGGGGACAGACCGTACAGCTTACAGCAACGGTAGCACCGAAGAATGCAACGAATAAGCAGGTAAACTTTTCGAGTGACAGGGAAGAGGTGGCAACCGTGGATGAAGAAGGGAAAGTTACCGCAAAAGCAGACGGAACAGCTGTTGTAACGGTTACAACGGTAGACGGAAATAAGACGGCAATCTGCAGCGTTACGGTAGAAATTCCAAAAGATCCAAAACCAGATCCAACACCGGCACCGAAACCGTCTGTTCCGGATAACCAGGAATCGACAACGGGTTCCACAATGACGGTTGGCAGTGAACAAAAGTCAGGAAAAGGCATTTACCGCATCACCGGAACCAGGAAAACAGTCACATTTGTAAAACCGCTGAATGATAAAAATACATTTTTTAACGTGCCTGCAAGTGTAAAACTGGCGGATGGACGTTATAAAGTAACCGCAATTGACAAGAATGCATTTAAAAATAACAGAAAGCTGAAGAAAGTTACGATTGGAAATAAAGTAACCAAGATTGGTGCCGGTGCATTTAGCGGGGCGAAAAATCTGAAAGCGATCACGATAAAATCAAAATTGTTGAAGAGCGTCGGAAAAAATGCATTGAAAGGTATCCATAAAAAATGCACGATTAAAGTTCCGAAAACAAAGTTAACAGCTTATAAGCGACTGCTGAAGAAAAAAGGCCAGAAAGCAAGCGTAAAAATTACAAAATAAGAACAGTTGCTTACCACATATAGAGAAAGAATCTTTGCCAGTTGAAACAAAACTTTGATTATCAAAATATTTTTCTTGACAAATGATTTTTCTTGCATTATACTTTGAAAGTCAAAATATTTGAGATGCATAATAAAATACAAGATGTCAGGGAAATAATCTTATCTTGTGGGCAAGAAGGATGCTTTGTATGCAAGTCCCTGGCACGATGCAAATAAAACCATGAAAAATAAAGGAGAAATCAAAATGTTTGAAAAAATGAAAGAATTAATCGCAGAACAGTTAAATTGCCCGGCAGAGGAGATCAAAATGGAAAGTTCTTTTAAAGAGGATCTGGGTGCAGATTCCCTGGATTTGTTTGAACTTGTGATGTCCCTGGAAGATACTTACGGTGTGGAAATCCCATCCGAAGAACTGGAACAGCTGACGACGGTTGAAAGTGTTGTGGATTACCTGAAACAGAAGGGCGTAGAAGCGTAAGCGTAAATAGCAGGAAAAGCATAAAAGCCTGTTTTGGAATCCGTAACAACAGATGGAGGAGTATAACATGAAATCAGAAGTGACAGAACTTCTTGGAATAAAATATCCGATCATTCAGGGCGGTATGGCATGGGTGGCAGAACATAATCTTGCGGCAGCGGTGTCAAATGCCGGAGGGTTTGGTATTATCGGAGCTGCAAATGCACCAGCCGAATGGGTGCGTGATGAGATCCGCAAGGCAAAAGAACTGACGGACAAACCGTTTGGTGTCAATGTCATGCTGCTGAGTCAGCATGCGGATGAAGTGGCACAGGCAGTTGCAGAAGAAGGCGTAAAAGCGGTTACGACCGGTGCCGGAAGTCCGGAAAAATATATGAAGATCTGGAAAGAGGCGGGTATTCTCGTCATTCCGGTGGTAGCTTCCGTGGCACTTGCAAGAAGAATGGAACGCATCGGAGCCGATGCACTGGTTGCAGAAGGAATGGAATCCGGCGGACACATCGGTGCTCAGACGACGATGACACTGGTTCCGCAGATTGTGGATGCGGTAAACATTCCAGTTATCGCAGCCGGAGGCATCGCCGATGGCAGAGGATTTGCAGCAGCAAGGATGCTTGGAGCAGATGCCGTTCAGATGGGGACACGTTTTATCGTTTCAAAAGAATCCATTGTTCACGAAGCTTATAAAGAACGTGTGCTGAAAGCAAGAGATATCGATTCGGAAGTTACCGGCATGAGCACCGGACATCCTGTCCGCTGTTTGAGAAATCAGATGACCAGAGAATATCTGAAACTGGAAAAAGAAGGGGCTTCGTTTGAAGAACTGGAGCTGATGACGCTCGGCACACTGCGTAAGGCAGTTGTGGAGGGAGATGTGACAAGAGGAACCGTTATGGCAGGTCAGAGTGCAGGTCTGGTGAAACAGGAACAGACTTGCAGTGAGATGATCGAAGAGATCATGGATCAGGCAAAAAAACTTCTGAAAGAGGCATAGAAGATGGGCAAAATTGCATTTGTATTCCCGGGGCAGGGTGCACAGCATGCCGGCATGGGAAAAGAATTTTATGAGAGAAGTGAAAAGGCAAGAGAGATTTTTGACCTCGCTTCGAAAGCGACCGGGCTGGACATTCCGGCACTCTGTTTTGAAGAAAATGAAAAACTGAACGAAACGCAGTACACGCAGATTGCAATTCTCGCCTGTGAAGCAGCGATCCTTGGAGCAGTGCGGGAAGCAGGGCTTGCTGCGGATGTCAGTGCGGGGCTCAGCCTCGGAGAATATGGTGCACTGATCACGAGCGGTGTGCTGGATATGGAAACAGCATTTCGCGTGGTGCGTCAGAGAGGCGTTTTTATGCAGGAAGCAGTTCCGACAGGCGGAGCGATGGCGGCTGTGATCGGTATGGATGGAGAACAGATCCGGAAAATCTGTCAGGAAACAGAAGGCAGAGTTTCGGTGGCGAATTATAACTGTCCGGGGCAGGTCGTGATCACGGGAGAAGATACTGCTGTTGAGAGAGCGGGCATGGCTTTAAAAGAGGCCGGTGCAAGAAGGGTGCTGCCGCTCAAGGTCAGCGGTCCGTTTCATTCTCCAATGCTGGAAGGGGCAGGAAAAAAACTGGCAGAAGTCTTAAAAACGGTAACGGTACAGGCACCGGTAACCCCATATGTGACAAATGTCACAGCAGAATATGTGACAGAAGAGGAAGCAATCAAAGAACTTCTTGCAAAGCAGGTAGCATCTTCTGTGTTATGGCAGCAGAGTGTGGAGCGTATGATCGCAGATGGCGTTGATACATTTGTGGAGATCGGACCTGGGAAAACGCTAACTGGTTTTCTTCGAAAGATCGACTGCAGTGTCAAGGGATTTTCCATTGAAAAACCGGAAGATCTGGAAAAAGTACTGGAAAGCAGAGGTAATCGATAATGGAAGAAAAAATCGCACTGGTGACCGGTGCATCCAGAGGGATCGGTTCTCAGATCGCAAAAACACTGGCAAAGAAAAATATTTTTGTTGTGGTAAATTACAGCGGTTCAAAAGAGAAAGCAGAGCAGACGGCAGAAGAGATCATAAATGCGGGAGGAAAAGCCGTGGTTTATGGCTGTGATATTTCAGATTTTTATGCCACAGAAGATATGGTCAAAGAAATCGTAAAGCAATATGGACGGCTGGATATTCTCATCAATAATGCCGGAATTACAAAAGACAATCTGATCATGCGGATGAGCGAAGCAGATTTTGACCGTGTGATTGAAGTCAATTTAAAAGGTGCATTTAATACGATCCATGCAGCGGCAAGACAGATGATCCGCCAGAAAAGCGGAAAAATCGTAAACATCGCATCCGTATCCGGTGTGCTTGGAAATGCCGGTCAGGCAAATTATGCAGCTGCAAAAGCAGGGATCATCGGCCTTACCAAAACCATAGCCCGCGAATTTGCAGGCAGAAATATTCAGGTAAATGCCGTTGCACCAGGATTTATTGAGACAGATATGACAGAAAAACTTTCTGATACTATAAGAGAACAGGCAACACAGCAGATTCCGATGAAAAAATTCGGGCATCCGGAAGATGTAGCGGAAGCAGTGGCATTTCTTACATCTGATGCGGCATCCTATATCACAGGTCAGGTGCTCTGTGTGGATGGCGGCATGGCGATGTAATGTAAAAACAGGAGGCAAGATATGAGACGAGTTGTAGTGACCGGTATGGGAGCCGTGACACCAATTGGCATCGGTGTTGAGAATTTCTGGAACAGTGTCAAAGAAAAAAGAACCGGATTTGATAAGATCACCAAATTTGACACCACAGGGTTCAAGGCAAGCTTGGCGGCAGAGATCAAAGATTTTGATCCGAAAGAATTTATGGATTTCAAGGCAGCAAGACGTATGGAGTTGTTCTGTCAGTATGCAGTGGCGGCTGCAGCGGAAGCAATGAAGAATGCGGGCATTGATATGGAAAAAGAAGATCCTTACCGTGTGGGCTGTTATGTCGGTTCCGGTATCGGAAGTCTGCAGGCAATGGAACGGGAGCATAAAAGACTGCTGGAGCGTGGAGCATCCAGGATCAATCCGCTTCTTGTTCCGCTGATGATCTCTAACATGGCATGCGGAAATGTTTCCATTCAGCTGGGACTGAAAGGCAAAAGCCTGAATGTGGTGACTGCCTGTGCGACCGGAACTCATTCCATCGGCGAAGCGTTCCGCAGTATTCAGATCGGAGATGCCGATGTGATCGTGGCAGGCGGTACAGAAGCAGCTATCTGTCCGATGGGTGTCGGAGGCTTTTCCGCTCTGACGGCACTGTCTTCTGCGACAGATCCGAAACGTTGTTCCATCCCGTTTGACAAGGATCGCAGCGGATTTGTGATGGGTGAAGGTGCAGGTGTTGTTATTTTAGAAGAACTTTCTCATGCACAGGCAAGAAACGCCAATATTCTGGCGGAAGTGGTCGGCTATGGCTGTACCAGCGATGCTTACCATATCACATCACCGGCGGAAGACGGTGAGGGTGCGGCAAGAGCGATGAGTGATGCCGTTGCAGAGGCAAACATTGATAAAACAGAGCTGACCTATATCAATGCACACGGAACCAGCACACATCACAACGACCTCTTTGAGACCAGAGCGATCAAAAAAGCCTTTGGAGAGCATGCGTACAACATCCGCATCAATTCCACGAAATCCATGGTCGGTCATATGCTCGGTGCAGCCGGTGCGGTGGAATTTATCACCTGCGTCAAAGAACTGGAAGAAGGTTATATCCATCCGACCGTCGGATTTCTGGAAGCAGAAAAAGAGATGGATTTAAATTATGTGCCAGATACAGAAATCAGGGAATCGTTTGATTATGCCTTAAGCAATTCCTTCGGATTTGGCGGACACAATGCAAGTATTCTGATCAAAAAGTATCGCTAGGAGGAATCAGATATGGAGATCGAAAAAATTCTTACGCTGATCGATAAAGTTTCTGCATCCGGGCTGACTGAATTTACTTTAGAAGAAGGCAATCTTCAGCTTTGCATGAAAAAAGAAAAAGTCGTAAAGATCTGCACGGAAGATACCGCAGCAGAGCAGGGCGAGGTTTTTATGGAAGCAGGGAAAAACAGTGTCGCATCCCGTAATCCTGCAAACCATGATCCGGAAGAATCTTTTACAGGGAATATCGAAAATGAGGAAAATCTCGTCTGCTCACCGCTGGTCGGCACGTTCTATCTGGCACCGTCTCCGGAAGAAGATCCATTTGTAAAACCGGGAGATACGGTGACAAAAGGTCAGACGATCGGCATCATTGAAGCAATGAAACTGATGAATGAAATTGTGGCAGAGTGTGACGGTACCGTAGAAAAAGTACTTGCGGAAAACGGTGAGATGGTAGAATATGGACAGCCACTATTCTGTATTAAATAATATCGTCTTTGGAGGAAGAAAAAATGTCAGTGATGAAAGCAAAAGAAATCATGGAAGTGATCCCACACAGACAGCCGATGCTTCTGATCGATACGATTGAAGAACTGACACCGGGCGAGCATGGAATTGGCAAGAAGTGTGTCAGTTACAACGAACCCTATTTTGCAGGTCATTTTCCACAGGAACCAGTTATGCCTGGTGTACTGATGATTGAGGCTCTGGCTCAGGTCGGTGCAGTTGTGATGTTATCGTGTCCGGAATATAAAGGGAAAACAGCTTATTTTGGTGGCATCAACCAGGCAAAATTTAAACGGAAAGTGGTTCCGGGGGATGTCCTGATGCTGGAAGTGGAAATGATCAAGAAGAAAGGTCCGATCGGGATCGGAAAAGCCGTGGCAACGGTTGAAGGGGAAGTAGCCGTATCTGCAGAGCTGACCTTTGCGATCGGATAAAAAGGAGAGAAAGATGTTTCAGAAAATATTGATCGCCAACCGGGGGGAAATTGCACTTCGGATCATACGTGCATGCAGAGAACTTGGCATTCGTACCGTTGCCATCTATTCACAGGCGGATGCGGAAGCACTGCACGCTCAGCTGGCAGACGAAGCCATCTGTATCGGACCATCTGCCGCAGCGGAGAGTTATCTTGATATGGAACGTATTTTAAGTGCCTGTATTGCAGCAAAAGCAGATGCCATTCATCCGGGATTTGGATTTTTGTCGGAAAACAGTAAATTTGCAGATATGTGCAGAAAATGCGGGATCACCTTTATCGGTCCGTCCGCAGAGGTGATCGAACGCATGGGAAACAAATCCGAAGCCAGAAATACTATGATAAAAGCCGGCATCCCGGTTGTGCCGGGAACCGAAAGACCACTCACTGATGCCGGGAAAGCAAAAGAGGCGGCAGATCAGATCGGCTATCCGGTCATGATAAAAGCGGCACTTGGAGGCGGAGGAAAAGGCATGCGGCTTTCGCAGACAGCGGAAGATTTTCTGGAAAATTTCAAGGTAGCACAGCTGGAAGCAATCCGCGGTTTCGGAGACGATTCCATGTATATCGAGAAATATATCGAAGAGCCGAAACATATTGAGTTTCAGATTCTTGCCGATAAATTCGGCAACGTCATTCAACTTGGGGAGCGTGACTGTTCCATTCAGAGAAATCATCAGAAAGTGATTGAAGAATCTCCAAGCAGCGTGCTGGATGAAAGACTGCGAAAAGAAATGGGAGCGGTGGCAGTGCGTGCCGCAAAAGCGGCAGCTTACGAAAATGCCGGAACGATTGAATTTCTTCTGGATAAGCAGAAGCGTTATTATTTTATGGAGATGAACACCCGGATCCAGGTAGAACATCCGGTGACCGAAATGGTATCTGGCGTGGATCTGATCAAGGAACAGATTTATATTGCAGCCGGTTTGCCGCTTGATCTGACGCAGGAAGAGATCACGTTACGCGGTCATGCACTGGAATGTCGCATCAACGCCGAAGATCCAAAGAAGAATTTTATGCCGTGTCCTGGAAAGCTCGGTCAGATACATTTGCCGGGTGGCTTTGGCGTGAGGGTTGATACTGCTATTTACGGTGGATGTGAGATATCGCCTTACTATGATTCAATGGCGGCAAAAGTGATTGTTCATGACAGGACAAGACAGGGGGCGATCCAGAAAATGAGAAGTGCCCTTGGCGAACTGGTTTTGGAAGGGATCACAACAAATCTTGATTTTCAGTTTCAGATTCTGGATGATGAGGATTTTATCAATGGAAATTTTGATACTTCTTTTATAGAGAAAAAGTTTCAGATGGAAAAAGAATAAGGAGGCCAAAGCATGGCAATTTTCAAATCCATGTTTAAAAAGACAGGCTATATAAAAATTGGATCGCAGCCAGAAGAGAAGGGACCGTCTGTACCGGATGGTATGTGGCTGAAGTGCTCAAAATGTAAAAAAATGGTCTATCGGGAAGATGTAAAAGAAAAGTTTTACACCTGTCCGAAATGCGGTGACTATTTTCGAATCAAGGCAAAGACCAGACTTCGCCTGCTGCTTGATAAAGGAAGCTTTCAGGAATGGGGAACGGATATCGAAGAGAAAAATCCGATTGATTTTCCGGAATACGAAGAAAAACTTTCTGATACAAGAAGAAAAACAGGATTAAAGGAAGCCGTTACGATCGGAAAAGGAAGCATCTGTGGATGGGAAACGGTAATCGGTGTGTGCGATGCCAGATTTCTGATGAGCAGCATGGGATATGTAGTAGGAGAGCGTATCACGCAGGCATTTGAACAAGCGACAGAGGAAAAACTGCCAGTGATCCTGTTTTGTTGTTCCGGTGGGGCGAGAATGCAGGAAGGGATTATTTCTCTGATGCAGATGGCAAAAACAGCAGCGGCAATCAGACGTCACAGCGATGCAGGCCTTCTTTACATTCCGGTGCTGACGGATCCGACAACGGGTGGTGTGACGGCAAGTTTTGCCATGCTTGGCGATGTGATCCTTGCAGAGCCAGGAGCCCTGATTGGATTTGCAGGTCCGCGTGTGATCCGTCAGACAACCGGTGAAAAACTGCCGGACGGATTCCAGAGAGCGGAGTTTTTGCTGGAAAAAGGCATGATCGATGCGATTATTGAGCGTAAAAATATGAGAGAAGAACTTGGAAAATTACTTAGGCTTCACACTCAGAAAGCAGCAAAAACCTTTGCATCAAAAGCAAGCATGTTCCAGACAGATCTTATAGAAGAAAAGCACTCTGATAAAGAAAATAAAAAGGAGAAAAGTGCCTGGGAGCGGGTGGAACTGTCACGCAGTCCGGCAAGATGCACGGCGGGAGATTATATCGATCAGATTTTTGAAGATTTTACTGAACTTCACGGGGATCGCTGCTTTGGAGATGATGGAGCTGTGATCGGCGGGATTGCCACACTTTCGGGTATTCCGGTTACAGTCATCGGACAGCAGAAGGGGAAAAATACCAGGGAAAATATCCGCTGCAATTTTGGCATGGCATCTCCGGAAGGCTATCGTAAGGCACTTCGTCTGATGAAACAGGCAGAAAAATTCCATCGTCCGATCATCTGTTTTGTGGATACGCCGGGGGCTGCCTGCGGGATCGGAGCAGAAGAACGCGGACAGGGCAGAGCGATCGCAGAAAATCTCAGTGAGATGTCAGGTCTGAAAGTTCCGGTACTCAGCATTGTGATCGGAGAAGGCGGAAGCGGAGGGGCACTTGCCCTTGCCGTGGCAAATGAAGTCTGGATGATGGAAAATGCCACCTACTCGATCCTTTCGCCGGAAGGATTTGCATCGATTCTCTGGAAAGACGGAAAACGTGCAAAAGAAGCGGCAGGGATCATGAAGATCACGGCAAAAGATTTAAAAGAACTTGGTGTGATCGAGTGGATCGTTCCGGAAGTCGAACCGGCACAGAAGAAAAATCTGGAAACGATTGCAGGAAACATGAAAGAACATATGCTCTGTTTCCTGGAAAAACAGGAAGAAAAAAGCGAAGATCAGCTTGCCATAGAACGCTACGAGCGTTTTCGCAGGTATTAGATGTCTGACTTTGACATCGTACAAAAGGACGGAATATATATGGACAGAAAACCATTAAAAATCGGAGACTTAACTGCAAGGATTCCGGTGATCCAGGGCGGAATGGGTGTTGGGATCAGTCTTTCGCATCTGGCAGGCAGTGTGGCGGCAAATGGCGGTGTCGGTATCCTTTCTGCCGCACAGATCGGATTTCGCGAGCCAGATTTTGAAGAACATCCAAAAGAAGCGAATCTGCGTGCCATACAGTCCCAGCTTGCAAAGGCAAGAGCACTTGCAGGCGGCGGAATCGTCGGATTTAATATCATGGTTGCCACAAAAGATTATGCAGATTACGTGAAGGCTGCTGTAAAAGCCGGGGCGGATCTGATCATTTCCGGGGCAGGGCTTCCGGAAAAACTCCCGGAATATGTAAAAGGCAGCAACACGAAGATCGCACCGATCGTTTCCACAGAAAAAGCGGCCAAAGTGATGCTGCGGATCTGGAAAAGAAAATACAATGTTGTGCCGGATCTGTTGGTGATCGAAGGACCAAAAGCAGGCGGACATCTGGGCTTTCACCGGGAACAGCTGGAAATGTTTACGGATGAGACCTATGCACAGGAAGTAAAAAAAATCCTGACCGTAGTAAGAGAAATCGAAGCGGACAGCCACAAAAATATACCGGTCGTGCTGGCAGGCGGGATCTATGACCGTGCCGATATGGATCGGGCTCTGGCACTTGGCGTGGATGGCGTACAGATGGGGACACGCTTTGTCACGACATACGAGTGTGACGCAGATCTGTCTTATAAACAGGCGTACATCGACTGTAAAAAAGAACAGATCGGTATTGTCAAAAGCCCTGTCGGCATGCCGGGGCGTGCTATTTTCAATACCTTTATCAAACATGGTTCGCATAAAATTGATAAAAAATGTCTCCATTGCCTGGAACACTGTAATCCAAAAGAAATCCCTTACTGTATCACACGTGCATTGATCGCGGCGGCGAAAGGAAATCTGGACGAAGCACTGCTGTTCTGTGGGGCAAATGCCTGGAAGGCAGAAAAACTGGAGCATGTGGCGGACATTATGGAAGAACTAAAGTAAAATCTTCGGAATTCTGGAAATGCAGATATCTGTCTGTTTTCAGAATTCCGGGGATTTTTTTCTCTGTACAAATTACAAAACAGAGTATATAATGAAGTGAAATGACGTTTTGGGAAGCATAGAAAAGCCCAAGGATGAGGAGGAAAGATATGAGCAAAGTCAGAACACGTTTTGCACCAAGTCCGACAGGAAGGATGCACGTAGGAAATTTAAGAACTGCATTATATGCATATCTGATTGCAAAACATGAAGGAGGAGACTTTATTCTCCGTATAGAGGACACCGACCAGGAGCGTTACGTGGAAGGTGCATTGGATATTATTTACCATACACTCAAAGAAACAGGTCTGGTTCATGATGAAGGTCCGGATCTGGATGGCGGCGTTGGTCCGTATGTACAGAGCGAGCGTCAGGCACAGGGCATTTACCTGAAATATGCCAAAGAGCTGGTTGAAAAAGGGGAAGCCTATTACTGTTTCTGCGGCAAAGAGCGTCTGGAATCTTTAAAACAGGAAGTTGCCGGAAAAGAAATTATTGTTTATGACAAACACTGTCTGCATCTTTCCAAAGAAGAAGTAGAAGCCAAACTGGCAGCAGGCGTTCCGTATGTTATCCGTCAGAACATCCCGAATGAAGGAACGACTTCTTTCGAAGATGAGATTTACGGAAAGATTGAAGTTCCGAACTCAGAGCTGGATGATATGATTCTGATTAAATCTGATGGATATCCGACCTACAATTTTGCAAATGTAGTTGATGACCACCTGATGGGCATCACTCATGTGGTAAGAGGAAATGAATATCTGTCATCTTCACCGAAATACAATCGTCTGTATGCGGCATTTGGCTGGGATGTTCCGGTTTATGTGCACTGCCCGCTGATCACAAACGAAGAGCATAAAAAGCTGAGCAAACGCTGCGGTCATTCTTCTTACGAAGACCTGATCGAGCAGGGATTTGTGACAGAAGCAGTTGTAAACTATGTGGCACTGCTTGGATGGTGTCCGTCTGACAACCGTGAGATCTTCTCTCTGGAGGAGCTGGTAGAAGCTTTTGATTATCATCATATGAATAAATCACCGGCTGTTTTTGATATGGGCAAATTAAGATGGATGAACGGTGAATATATCAAGGCAATGGATTTTGATAAATTCTACGAGCGTGCACTGCCATATCTGAAAGAAGCGATCCACAAAGATCTGGATCTGAAAAAGATCGCATCTCAGGTTAAGACACGTATCGAAGTATTTCCGGAGATCAAAGAGCTGATCGATTTTTATGAAGAAGTTCCGGAGTATGATACACAGATGTATTGCCACAAAAAAATGAAAACAACAGAGGAAACTTCTCTGAACCTGTTAAAAGAAGTACTTCCTCTGCTTGAGGCACAGGATGATTACAGCAACGATGCACTGTTTGAGGCACTGGTAGCATTCGGTAAAGAACATGGATATAAGACCGGGTATATCATGTGGCCGATCCGTACTGCTCTTTCCGGTAAACAGACAACACCGGCAGGTGCAACCGAGATACTGGAGATTCTTGGAAAAGAAGAATCCATCAAACGCATCCATGCGGCAATAGAGAAATTGGAGAAATAATCTATGAGTTTGAGTGAAACTCAGTCCAGGGCAGTCGCCCATGGAGCAGGTCCCTGCATCTGTCTTGCAGGGCCTGGCTCCGGAAAAACCACCGTTATCACCGAGAGAACAAAATACCTGATCGAAAAGCAGGGGATCAGCCCATCGGAAATCCTGGTCATCACGTTTACCAAAGCAGCATCCATCGAGATGCGGGAGCGTTTTCACAATGCAATGAAGGGACGTTATGCACCGGTTACTTTTGGTACCTTTCATGCGGTATTTTTTACGATCCTCAAAGCTGCCTATCACTATACGGCAGAAAATATTTTAAGAGAAGAAGAGAAATATACGATCCTGCGTGATATTTTGGAACCGATGGATCTGGAGATCGAAGATGAGAAGGAGTTTCTTTTGGGTGTCACAGAGGAGATCAGTCTGATCAAAAACGAGCGGATATCGCTTGAGCATTATTATTCTTCTAATTGCCCGGAAGATGTGTTCCGCAGTATTTTCAGAGAATATCAGCAGGCTCTGATACGGAAACGGAAACTGGATTTTGATGATATGCTGGTCTGCACTTACGAACTGTTAAAAGCAAGACCGGATATCTGCAGGGGATGGCAGAAACGTTTCCGCTATATTCTGATCGATGAATTTCAGGATATCAATGCGATCCAGTATGAGACGGTCAAACTTCTGGCACAGCCTGGAAACAATCTGTTTATCGTCGGCGATGATGACCAGTCTATCTATCGTTTTCGCGGTGCAAAGCCGGAGATTATGTTGAATTTTCAGAAAGATTTTCCGAAAGCTGTGATGATCCAGCTTGCAGAGAATTACCGTTCGACGGAGTGCATCATCAAAGGAGCCGGCAGGGTGATCGCTCACAACACCAACCGTTTTCAGAAAAGCACACATGGCATCCGCGGAAACGGAGAGAAGATCACAATCTCTTTCTTTCAGAATCAGGCAATGGAGGCTCTGGCGGTTGTCAAAAAAGTGCAGGATATGCTGCGAGACGGAAGAGAGCCGCAGGAGATCGCAGTTCTGTTCCGGACGAATACCGGAGCACGTATTTATCTGGAAAAATTCATGGAATACAACCTCCCGTTTCGGATGCGGGACGGACTGCCGAATATTTACGAACACTGGATCGCAAACGATCTGTTTACTTACATACGCATTGCAAACGGAAATCGCAGCCGGAAAGATTTTCTGCAGATCATAAACCGTCCGAACCGTTATATCAGCCGTGATTATCTGGATTCCCAGACGGTTACACTGGAAGGACTGCGGCAGAAATGTCAGGGGCGGGACTGGATGGAAGATCGGATCGACCGCCTGGAATATGATCTTTCCTGTATTGCGAAAATGAAGCCTTATGCGGCGATTAATTATATCAGGAATGCGGTAGGATATGAAGAATATTTGAGAGAATATGCACAGTTTCGCAGGATCAAGCCGGAAGAGCTGTATGAGGTTTTAGATGAACTTCAGGAAGCAGCCAGAAGTTTTGATACTTTTGATGCCTGGTGTGTCCATATGGAAGAATATAAAGAAGCTTTGCAGAAAAAGAGCAGTGAGCAGAAAGAAGAAGCAAAGGTGGTTGTTTTTACAACACTGCACAGTGCCAAAGGTCTGGAGTTTCCGGTGGTATTTCTTGTGGATGCAGTGGAAGGCAATATGCCGCACCGGAAAGCAGTGATGGATGCGGATATCCAGGAAGAACGCCGTCTGTTTTATGTGGGCATGACGCGGGCAAAAGACAAGCTCTATCTGTATTATGCAAAAGAACGCTATGGGCAGGAGCTGTCCTGTTCCAGATTTATTGAAGAACTGCGAGGAGACGGCACACCAAAACCCGGACAGGGAGAAAAAAGGAGACAGACGATATGACATCAAATACAGAGAAAAGTTTGCAGATTTTAAAAGAAGAGATACAAAGGCTGGAAGAACAGGGCATTTCCGGGCATATTTTAGAAGAACTTATGGAATTTCGAAGAGAAAATGATACGGGCGATGCGGCAGAAGAACGCTGCATCCGTCCGCAGATCCCGTTTTTCGGAAAAGAGGTTTTGGAAATGGCGATCGCGGCTCTGTTAGCGGGCGAAAACGTGCTGCTCTGCGGTGGAAAGGCCACCGGGAAAAATATTCTTGCAGAAAATCTTGCCTGGCTTTTTAGAAGGCCAACTTATAATATTTCTTTTCATGTCAATACAGACAGCAGTACACTGATCGGTACGGATACGTTCCGCAACAACGAAGTCCAGCTGCGGGAAGGTCCGATTATCCAGTGTGCAAAAACCGGAGGTTTTGGGATTCTTGATGAAATCAACATGGCAAAAAACGATGCCGTATCGGTGTTGCATGCAACTTTGGATTACCGCAGAGCAATTGATGTGCCGGGATACGAAAGAGTTGCACTTCATCCGGCTACGCGTTTTATCGGTACGATGAACTACGGCTATGCCGGCACAAAAGAGTTAAACGAAGCACTTGTTTCCAGATTTGTGGTCATCAATATGCCGTCACCGGATGAGGAAACTCTGAATCATATTTTAAAGAGCATGTATCCAACCTTAAAAGAATCTGCGGCAGAGCAGTTTGTCGGTCTGTTTCTGGATCTTCAGACAAAAGCCCAGAACAGCGAGATTTCTGCCAAAGCACTGGATCTTCGAGGGCTCCTGGCGGCGATCGGGCTGATGAAGATCGGACTTTCACCGATCCGGGCAATCCATATGGGCGTGGGCAACAAAAGCTTTGACCTGTTCGAAAGGGAGATGGTAGAAGATATCATTATGACCAGAATCCCGTCATCGCTTGAAGCAGCGGAGGTGTTTGAAGATTGACAAACGAAGAGCTGGAACATGGCAGTTTTGAGATTGAGAACCGCATCCGCAACCTGATGTGGACGATCAGCGGAGATTATGATCTGGATACGAAGCCGGATGTGACATCTTTTTACAAATCAAAATACATTTCTATTTACGATGCCATCAAGCAGGGAGCTTTTTCCAGGTTTTTTGACAAGGATGCTTTTGCACTCTATCTTCTGAAAAAAGTGTATCTCGGGGCAGATGAAAGTCAGCTTGTGACATTGGGACAGATCTGTGTGGAGGCGGCATGCCATGACAAGATCGCAAAGGAGCGGCCCGGTGTCCCGGATATCCGCAAAAAAGCGTTTGAGGCGATCATGGACCACGATTTTGAAAAAATGCTGGACACGTATACCGGAAAAGTCAAACTTGCCTATATGAGAGAAGCACTGACCGGGAGTGCTCCGGCGGACAGCCGCGTGATCCGCCCGTTTGAACAGCTGAAAAGGCTGGAACAGGCACAGAAAACGGAAGAACTGGTGCAGGCGGTTGATTGGTTTTACAATCAGATGGTTGATCCGACGTTTGAAAAGAGAGTCGGAGATCTGGAAAAAGTCCTTTCCGTCAGCACAGAAGAATTATCCGGCTTTGACTGGCAGGATTTTCTGGAAGAAGAAGCGGCGGAAGATGCTTATCGGAGGATGCAGCATCAGCTGGCAGATGCCATGACTTCTTTTTCTGAGAAGGAAAAAGAAAAAAAGGAACAGGAGCAAAAGGGCGGTACGCAGGTGATCGGGCTGGATGATGAAGCAATTGCAAAAATGAACAGTTACATTGAACTCAATTATGGCAGGAGTTACCTGACACCGCTGGTGGCAGAACGCATCAACCATCAGATCTGCACAGGGGCACATGCAGACTGTACTTTATATTTTACAGATGGGATCCTTGCAAATATGGTGAAAGTCAACGCCCAGTCAGAGTATGCCAGAAGGACGAAAGAAGTCAACTGGCGTGTATACGAGCAGAACCGCAGAATGGCAAAACAGAATATTGATATGCTGACCAATGTTTTAAAACGTGCACTGGTAGCCAGGAACGAAAAAGAAACCTATGTGGGAGAATCTGGTAGAATCCTGCCAAATCGCCTCTGGAATATCGGACGGACAGAGAACAGAAAATTGTTTCTGCAGGAGAGCAGGCGTTATAATACCGATTTTGTGGTTGAAGTGCTGATCGACGGCAGCGGTTCCCAGAGAAGCAGACAGAGCCATGTGGCACTGCAGGCTTTTATGATCAGTGAGGCACTCACCAATGTTGGAATCCCACACCGGGTTATGAGTTTCTGCACGTTCTGGGATTATACGGTCATGCGGAGATTTCGGGAATACGAGGATGGAAGAGAAGCAAACCTGCGTATTTTTGAATTTTACGGCTCTTCCAACAACCGGGACGGACTGGCTGTGCGTGCTGCAGCCGCAGGGCTTCTGAAAAGAGACGAAGAAAACAAAATCCTGATCGTGTTAAGTGACGGAAGACCAAATGATATTGTAGTCAATCGCCCGAACAGCCGCAATCCCAGGCCTTATTTCGGTGATTATGGCACAAAAGATACGGCAATGGAAGTACGGCATCTGCGAAATGCGGGTGTATCCGTACTCGGTGTTTTTACTGGGGAGGAAGGGGATCTTCAGGCGGAGCGGAGAATTTTCGGCAAAGATTTTGCCTATATCCGCAGAATTGATAATTTTTCGGCAGTAGTCGGAAGATATTTAAAAAAACAGCTGGAAGAGACTTGTAATTAACATCTAAATCCTTTACAATAAAATGCGAGTGCAAAAAAGCACTCCGAAAACTTGCGTAAAAGTATCTTAAAAATACAGGAAAGTATGGTGGACCATGGGAATCATTGAGGCGGCGAAGCTGGCATTTGAATATAAAAAGTATGACGAAAATGGGGGAGTCGAAGAGACGATCCGTGCCGTGGACGGTGTGGATCTGGATGTGAAAAAAGGCGATTTTGTGGCAATTCTGGGGCATAATGGTTCCGGAAAGTCCACGCTTGCCAAGCAGATCAATGCGATTTTGACACCGACAGACGGTACCTTGTATGTGGACGGTATGGATGTGCGGGATGAAAAGAATATCTGGGAGGTACGTAAAACGGCCGGGATGGTATTTCAGAATCCGGACAACCAGATCATCGGTACGGTGGTCGAAGAAGATGTCGGATTCGGACCGGAAAACATGGGAATACCGACCGAGGAGATTTGGGAGAGAGTTGAAGAGAGTCTCAAAAGTGTCGGCATGTGGGAATATCGCAAAAATTCTCCAAACAAACTTTCCGGCGGACAAAAACAGCGTGTGGCGATCGCCGGCGTGGTTGCAATGCATCCAAAATGCATCGTTCTGGATGAGCCGACCGCAATGCTGGATCCGAACGGCCGAAAAGAAGTGATTCGTGCCGTGCGTGCGTTAAATCAGGTAGAAAAAGTAACTGCCATTTTGATCACGCATTATATGGAAGAAGTTATCTATGCAGATAAAGTAATCGTGATGGATGATGGAAAAATCGTTATGCAGGGGACACCGTTCGAGATTTTTGCTCAGGTGGACACTCTGAAAAAATACCGTCTGGATGTGCCACAGGTGACTCTTCTGGCACACGAACTGAGAAAAACCGGTGTTGATCTGCCGGAATGTGTACTAAGTACGGAGGAGTTGGTAAAGGCATTATGTCAATGAAATTAAAAAAAGTAAGCTACGTTTACAGTGAGGGCGATGCGTTTGAGAAAAAAGCACTCGATGAGATTAGTCTGGAAATTCCGGACGGACAGTTTATCGGGATCATCGGTCATACCGGCTCCGGGAAATCTACGCTGATCCAGCATTTAAACGGACTGCTTCGGGCAACTTCCGGTGCGATTTATTATGATGGAGAAAATATTTATCAGGAAGGTTACGACATGCGTACCCTGCGAAGTAAGGTCGGTCTGGTCTCCAGTATCCGGAGCACCAGCTTTTTGAAGTCGATGTTTTTTCTGATGTCTGCTTTGGACCGAAAAATCTGGGATTATCCAAAGAAGAAGTGGAAGAGCGGGCAAAAAAAGCACTGACACAGGTTGGCCTGGATGAAAGCTATTATAAGAAATCACCGTTTGAACTTTCAGGCGGTCAAAAAAGGCGTGTGGCGATTGCAGGTATCCTTGCGATGCATCCGCAGGTGTTGATCCTGGATGAGCCGACCGCAGGCCTTGATCCGAAAGGACGCGATGAGATCCTGGATCAGGTAGCACTGCTTCAGAAAGAACGTAAGATCACAGTTATACTGGTGTCGCACAGCATGGAAGATGTTGCCAGATATGTAGATCGTATTATTGTAGTAAATGACGGAAAGATTTTGTTTGATGATACACCAAAACAGGTCTTTCAGCATTATAAAGAGCTGGAAAGCGTCGGACTTGCAGCACCTCAGGTCACTTATGTGGTAAAGGCTCTGAAAGAAAAAGGCTGGGATATTGACACGACAGCAACCACGGTAGAAGAGGCAAAAGAAGCCATTCTTTTGGCAATCAAGAAAAGGGAAAAGATATGTTAAGAGATATTACATTAGGACAATACTATCCGTCTGATTCCGTAATCCACAAAATGGATCCCCGCGTCAAACTGTTTGGGACGATCGTATTTATTATTTCACTGTTTTTGTTTCAGAAGATCAGTGTCTATGTTGTGGCAACACTGTTTCTGGCTGCTGTGATCATGATCTCAAAAGTGCCGTTTTCTTTTATGGTCAAAGGATTGAAGGGGATTTTTGTGCTGATGATGATCACCGTTGTGTTTAATCTGTTTCTGACACCGGGAACGACAGCATTTGCGATCTGGAAATTAAAAGTTACCTGGGAAGGTATCCGGCAGGCTGCTTTTATGGCTGTGCGCCTGACCTATCTGATCCTTGGATCTTCAGTGCTGACGCTGACTACGACACCGAATAATCTGACGGACGGACTGGAAAAAGCCCTTTCCCCGCTGAAAGTCATCAAAGTTCCGGTGCATGAGATATCCATGATGATGTCCATCGCACTTCGTTTTATCCCGATCTTGCTCGATGAGACAGACAAGATCATGAAAGCTCAGATGGCAAGATGTGCCGATTTTGAGAGCGGCGGACTGATCAAGAAAGCAAAAAGCCTGGTACCGCTGCTTGTTCCGCTTTTTATTTCGGCATTTCGCCGGGCAAATGACCTTGCGATGGCGATGGAAGCCAGAGGGTACCGCGGCGGTGAAGGAAGAACGAAGATGAAGCCACTGATCTATAAAAAAAGAGACCATGTTGCATATGTGATACT
The DNA here is from genome assembly GCF_046967715.1 of Hominisplanchenecus sp. Taxonomy (NCBI): domain Bacteria; kingdom Bacillati; phylum Bacillota; class Clostridia; order Lachnospirales; family Lachnospiraceae; genus Hominisplanchenecus; species Hominisplanchenecus sp. Next base: position 26,403 of record NZ_JBKVNQ010000003.1, on the reverse strand, counting down.
GCTGACTTATCTGGTATGTATTATTACAACGGGCAATATCATAGCATTTTAACCAAATCAAGGAAGTCCTCTGCTTCAATCGCGAATATCCGCTTGACAAGAAGCCCTGATTCATGAAAATTATTTCGTGAAACAGGGCTTTTAATAAAGAAAAAAACAGAATTCAAGTCGAACGCATATAAGATGCGGCATGCGATTCTGGACAGCTCGGCTGATATACATCTAAAATAAAAGCCATATCAGATGGCAGAATGGAGAAAAAATATGAAACGAGTGAAACTCATTGTAGCATACGACGGAACAAATTATCATGGCTGGCAGACACAGCCAAATGCAGTTACCATAGAAGAAGTCTTAAATCATCATTTATCAGAACTGTTAAAAGAAGAAATCAAAGTGATCGGGGCGAGCCGCACCGATGCAGGTGTGCATGCTCTGGGAAACGTGGCTGTTTTTGATACCAGTGCACGTATGCCTGCCGACAAGATTTCTTATGCATTAAATACAAGGCTGCCGGAAGACATCCGTATCCAGGACTCCTGCGAAGTGCCGTCTGATTTTCATCCGCGTTTTCAGAAAACCACCAAAACCTATGAATATCGCATCCTGAACCGCCGATTTCCGGATCCGACCAGAAGATTAAATTCTTTTTTTTATTATTATCCATTAGATGTAGTGAAGATGCAGGAAGCATCGTTGTATCTGGTAGGAGAACATGATTTTAAAAGCTTCTGTACCGAGAAACCGGAAGTAACAAATACAGTTCGCACAATCTATTCTCTGAATGTGATAAAAGAAGGTGATATGATCATAATACGTGTCACAGGCAATGGATTTCTTTACAACATGGTCCGCATTATTGCCGGCACGTTAATCCGCGTGGGAGGCGGATTCATCGAGCCGCAGCAGATCAAAAAAATCCTTGAGGCAAAAGACCGGACGCTCGCAGGGGAGACAGCGAGACCGGAAGGGCTGACACTGATCGGGATTCGCTATGGTGGGAATATTCAGGGCGAACGCATGTGAGACCTGACAATAAATGATTACAGGGGGTTTGTGAAGTTAGTGCAGATGTGAGAAAAATCACAGCGAAATATCAGAAATGTTGTAGAATAAAAACCGTGATCAAAAATCAGGAGGTGGATATTATGAAGAGAAGGAAAAACATACTGGCAGTGCTACTGGCAGTCACAGTTATGGCAACTGCGATGCCGGGCAGTGCGATAGCAGCACCGGTGGACGGACAGACAACGGAAGTCTCTGCCAAAGCCGGAACAGAAAAAGCAGAGAAAAAAGAGCAGATCCGTGTAATCAGCATTACGGATCCGAAACTGGAAAAAGGTTCTTTTGCCAGGGGAACAAAGGTCAAAGATATGAAACTTCCGGATAAGCTTTCTGCCAGAGGCTATAAAGAGAAAGACAGCAAAAAAGCAGAGGATATCAAGATCAAAGATGTTACATGGAAAACAGACTATAAAGAGGATTCCACAGCAGGCAAGTATACCTTTACCGCACAGATTACGGATGATTATAAGCTGGCAAAAGATGTGGTGCTTCCGAAACTGACGATTGAGATCACAGAAGCTCAGACAAAGACAACCGAAAAACAGCCAGAGACAAAGGCTGCAGAGACAAAACAGCCAGAGACAAAGGCAACCGAAGTAAAGAAGCCTGAGATGAAAACAACCGAAAAAACGCCAGAAGTGAAGAAACCGGAAACAAAGGCAACGGAAAAGAAGCCTGAGACGAAGATCAGTGAGAAGCAGCCGGAGACAAAGGCAACCGAAGCAAAGAAGCCTGAGACGAAAACAACCGAAAAAACGCCAGAAGTGAAGAAACCGGAAACAAAGGTAACCGAAAAAACGCCAGAAGTGAAGAAACCGGAAACAAAGGTAACCGAAAAAGAAACAGAAGTCAGGAAACCGGAAACAAAGGCAACGGAAAAGAAGCCTGAGACGAAGATCAGTGAGAAGCAGCCGGAAACAAAGGCAGATGCAAAAGCAAAAGATGCGAAGTCAACGGAGTCTGAAAAAGAATCCGAAACGAAACAGTCAGAGACGAAGGAATCCGAAACGAAACAGTCAGAGACGAAAGAATCGGAAACAAAAGAATCTGAAACAGAAAATACGAATCTGAAGATCACTGCTTTTGAAGTGAAAGATGCCAAAGTGACGATCGATGAGGAAAAACAGACAATCACCGTTCTTATGCAGAAGAGCGATACAGATCTGAAAAAACTGGCACCGAAGATCACGGTTCCGGCAGGTGTGACCGTAGATCCGGCAAGTGAAAAAGAAGTAGATTTCTCTGCATCAGATAAAATACCGGTCATCTATAAACTTACCAGAACCGCAGAAGACGGAAAAACCGTGACAAGAGAATATAAAGTTGCGGCGACCATCTGCAAACATGACTGGAAAGAAGCGACCTGTACGGAGGCAGCCATCTGCAAGCTCTGTGGGGTAACAGGAGAAGCGGCTCTTGGGCATGACTGGAAGGAAGCAACCTGTACAGAAGCGGCCGTCTGCAAACGCTGTGGCATCAAAGGATCAGCAGCTCTTGGGCATGACTGGACAAAAGCAACCTGCAAAGTAAAGAGCACCTGCAAACGCTGCAAGATCACACGAGGCAAACTGGCTGCTCATACCTGGAGCAAATGGAAAGTCACAGCCGAAGCAACGCATGAGAAGAAGGGGAAAAAAGAACGTAAGTGTGGCATATGCAAGAAGAAAGAGACCAAGACACTGCCAAAGATCAACTTGATCGGAGAAGCAGACAACAATAAGATTGAAGGACTGACAAATGGCGGCAATTATGCGACCGGTGCCAACATTACCTTCAAGGCAGTTGGTGACCGGATGGATAACAAAGCACCGATCGAAGGAGATGTGCGTTATCTTCCGGTATCCTGGACCTGCGGAACAGGAAAAGGAGATCTGAACGAAACAAACGCCTATGCCAGAACACTCCAGTTTACAACAGCCGGAACCTATACACTGAATGTGACATATGAGCGTCAGCTCTATAAAGACGGCAAGTGGATTGCCAAAGGGGATGCCGATGTACAGACAGTACAGCTGAATGTGACCGGCAATACAATCACCAACAGCACGAACAAAGGTGCTTCTGGTTCAAACTCGAATGTCCGGGTGGCAGCTGTAACCGGTGACAATTCCCCGATTGTTTTACTTTCAATCGTGCTTGCAGCGTCTCTTGCAGCACTCATCGCATTGTTTGTATCCGGCATACGACGCAAAAACAACAGAAAATAAGCCATCTGTCAAACTGTGACGGAAAACAGCAGAAATGATTTTTAAAGGAGTTAAAAAATCCCCTGCAGACAAAAACCTGCAGGGGATTTTAACATACACAGAAAAATTGCTCCATGAAAAAGATTAGTTTTCCATATCTTCAAATTCTGCATTATCCAGCCATTCATCGAATGCATCCGCAACCATTTCATATTCTTCGTCACTTTCGATGTTATCCAGTGTCGGATTTCCGTTTACTTCCTGGAAACGGTACAGATACACGTCACCTTCTTCAGAAGCATTGCCCTTTTCATCCAGCGGAAGCAGTGCAATGTATTCTTTTTCATCTGCTTCAAAGATCGTCAGGATCGCACACTCCATCATGGAACCATCGTCCAGTGTCAGAGTAACGGTTGCTTTTTCACAGTCACTTTTGGAACCGCATGCATCGCAGGAACCAGCACATCCGTTTTCAAAATCGCTCATTCGTATTTACCTCATTTCTTTATAGTTATGCTACTGTTCGTTGCAGCAAGAATGCCCAGGCATTCTTGGATTCGCTGTAACACTTCCTCCACTTTAACAGACAAGTACAAGAAATGCAAGTAGATTTGTAAAAGAAAAGATGATATGATAAAAAGAAAGCAGAGGAAGGAGCATGATGGATGAAACTGATATCGTGGAACGTAAACGGGCTGCGTGCCTGTGTACAGAAAGGATTTTTAGATATTTTTAAGGAGCTGGATGCGGATATGTTCTGTATTCAGGAAAGCAAACTCCAGGAAGGGCAGATCAGCCTTGAACTGGAAGGTTATCATCAGTACTGGAATTATGCGATAAAAAAAGGCTATTCCGGAACGGCCATCTTTACCAGAAGAGAGCCAATGTCCGTGGCATACGGCATCGGTATCGAAGAACATGACCAGGAAGGCCGCGTGATCACCCTGGAATTTGCAGAATTTTACCTGGTGACGGTCTACACGCCAAATTCGCAGAGTGAACTTGCAAGACTGGATTATCGTATGCGATGGGAAGATGCATTTCTTTCCTATCTGAAAGGGCTGGAAGAGAAAAAGCCGATTGTATTTTGCGGAGATCTGAATGTGGCACACAAAGAAATTGATTTGAAGAATCCAAAAACCAACCGAAAAAATGCCGGTTTTACGGATGAGGAACGCGGAAAATTTTCTACATTGCTGGGACAGGGATTTATCGACACCTATCGCTATTTTTATCCGGATCAGGAAGGAATCTATTCCTGGTGGTCTTATCGTTTCCAGGCAAGGAAGAAAAATGCCGGATGGCGTATTGATTATTTCTGTGTCTCGGAAAGTCTGAAGGAAAAACTGGTGGATGCCAAGATCCACACGGAAATCATGGGTTCTGATCATTGCCCGGTAGAGCTGGATATTGATCTTTGAAACGGAAAAAGAGTGTGAATATAATGCAAGGTGCATTGTGAAAAGAGACAATTTACAGTTTCTTATTGCAATGCATCTTTTGCTTTAGTATAATTGTATAGAAGACAGAGACAAGGAGCCGGCATTTTATGAATATTATCAATATAGAACATATCAGCAAGATTTTTGGCGGAAAAGTGATTTTTGATGACGTTTCCTGTGGCATTTCCGAAGGAGAGAAGATCGGTGTGATCGGTATCAACGGAACCGGAAAAACAACACTTTTGCGTGTGCTTGCTGGACTGGAACAGCCAGATGAAGGGCAGGTAATCACACAGAACGGGATCCGGATCGCATACCTGCAGCAGAATCCGGCATTTCCGGAAGAAAAAACCGTACTTTCCTATGTGACAGATGGTATGTGGGACATGGACTGGACACTGCAAAGTGAAGCAAAGAGCATGCTCAATCAGCTGGGCATTGTGGATCATGAGCAGCCGCTGGCAGAGCTTTCCGGTGGTCAGAGGAGAAAGGCGGCACTTGTACGGACACTGGTGCAGGATTTTGATGTACTGCTGCTGGACGAGCCGACCAACCATTTGGATAATGAGATGCTCACATGGCTGGAAGACTATTTGAATCGTTATAAAGGAACCGTGATCATGGTAACGCATGATCGCTATTTCCTGGATCGTGTGAGTAATCGGATCCTGGAGCTGGATCATGGGAAAATTTACAGTTATGAAGCAAATTATTCAAAATTTCTGGAGCTGAAAGTGCAAAGAGAAGAGATGGCACTGGCAACGGAGCGAAAAAGACAGAGCGTCCTTCGTATGGAACTTGAATGGGCAAAACGCGGCTGTCGTGCGAGAAGTACCAAACAGCGTGCGAGACTGGAGCGTCTTGAGGCTTTAAAAGCGGGAAAAGCACCGGTCAGTGACGCCACACTTGAGATTGAAGCAACAGCTGCAAGAATGGGCAGAAAGACAGTAGAACTGCATCATATCAGCAAACGCTACGGAGAGAAAGTACTGATCGATGATTTTGATTACATTGTTCTGAAAAATCAGCGGCTTGGCATCATCGGACCGAACGGATGCGGCAAATCAACGCTGATCAAGATCATTGCCGGGCTGATCGAGCCGGACAGTGGGAGCGTGGAGATCGGTGAGACGATTCAGCTTGGATATTTTGCACAGGAAGTGCCGGATATGAATACCGAGCAGCGGGTGATCGATTACATCAAAGATGTGGCAGAGTATCTGCCGACAAAAGACGGGAAGATCTCGGCATCTCAGATGCTGGAGCGATTTCTGTTTACACCGGAAATGCAGTATGCACCGGTATCCAAGCTTTCTGGCGGGGAGAAAAAAAGACTGTACCTGCTGAAAGTTATTTTTACCGGGGCAAATGTATATCTGTTTGATGAGCTCTCCAATGATATTGATATTCAGACGCTGACGATTCTGGAGGATTTCCTGAACAGTTTTCCGGGGATTGTGATCACCGTATCCCATGACCGCTATTTTCTGGACAATGTGGTGGACCGCATTTTTGAATTTGACGGAAACGGTCATTTGCAGCAGTACGAAGGTGGTTATACCGACTATCTGGAAACAAAACAGAAAAGAACATCACAAGAAACATCGGAAAGCGGGAATGCACTTTTCGGGAAATCCGGAAAGGGAAAGTCTGAGGAAGGGAGTTCAAAATCTTCCAGAGACTGGAAGCAGAACCGTAAGACAAAACTGAAATTTTCCTATAAAGAACAGAAAGAATTTGAAACGATCGATGACGACATCGCACAGTTAGAAGATGGGATCGCCGCTCTGGAAGCTGAGATTCTGGCAAATGCAACAAATCCGGGAAAATTAAACGAACTGATGAAAGAAAAAGAAAAGGCGGAGCATGCACTGGAAGAAAAGATGAATCGATGGGTTTATTTAAATGATCTGGCGGAAAAAATAGAGTCACAGAAAGGTTGATGAAAGTGGAAACATTCCAGGCAATGGGAGCCGTTCCGGTCAAAGACGGAATCGTCTTTTCGATGGAACGCAAAAACAACGAAGAAGCCAGCCTGCTTCTTTATAAAAAAGGCAGTAAAGAAGTAATACAGGAAATACCGTTTCCTGCAACAAACACGATTGGAGATATCGTCTGTGTCAAAGCAGAAAAAATAGCATCTGCACGATATGAATACAATTTTTGCATAGATGGAAAAGTAACTTTGGATCCTTATGCAAAAGTACTGATCGGAACCGGGAAATTTGGTGAGGAGCATCCGGAGGGACACGAAGTCCGCTGTGCGATGATCGCCGGAAATTACGACTGGGAGGATGACCGGAAACCGCAGATCGCATACGAAGATGCCGTGATGTACAGCTTTCATGTACGTGGGTTTACAAAACAGCGTTATTCCGGTGTGCGTCATAAGGGAACCTTCCTTGGAATCACCGAGAAGGCGGAATATTTCAAAGAGCTTGGCATCAATCAGATCAAGCTGATGCCGGCCTATGAATTCACTGAAATGGAGTCTGTGAAAACACATGCCCGGTACCGTAAAGAAGAAGAGCTTCCGAAGCGTCTGAACTACTGGGGCTATACAAAGGCCTTTCATTTTGCCCCGAAACGTGCCTATGCAGCGACAAAAGATCCGGTGCGTGAATTTAAAGATATGGTAAAGACCATGCACCGTCTTGGTATCGAAGTTCTGATGGAATTTTATTTTCCGGAAGGATGCAGCCCGCGTTATATTACAGAATGTCTGCAATACTGGGTGCAGGAATATCATGTGGATGGATTTCATGTCCGCGGCGTGCAGGGCATCTGTAACCTGATGGCGACGGATCCACTGTTTGCAGATACCAAGCTTTTAAATATTTATTTCCCGGTGGAGGAGATCTATGGCAAGAAGAATCTGCCAAAAAAACGGATGGTGGCAGAGTGCAACGATGGGTTTATGATCGATGTCCGGCGTTTCTTAAAAGGAGACGAAGAGAGCCTGAAAGCATTTGCAGAGCGGATGAGGCGGAATCCAAAGGGCAGCGGGCTGATCAATTACATAGCAAGCCATGACGGGTTCACATTATGTGACCTGGTATCTTATGAAGAACGTCACAATGAAGATAACGGCGAGCAGAACCGTGACGGAAGAGTGCAGAATTACAGCTGGAACTGCGGAGAAGAAGGAAAAAGCCGCAAAAAGAAAATTCTGGAGCTTCGAAACCGTCAGATGAAAAATGCATGGTGTATGCTGCTTTTGTCGGCAGGAACGCCGATGATCCTTGCCGGAGATGAGTTCTGCAACTCGCAGCTTGGCAACAACAATCCATATTGTCTGGACAATGAGATTTCCTGGCTTGACTGGAAAGGATATAAATCCGGAAACAGTGAAATGTTCCGGTTTGTAAAAGATCTGATCGCATTTCGCAAAAAGCATAAAATCCTGCATATGGGACAGGAACTGAGCATGACGGACAGCTTATCCTGCGGTTTTCCGGGGATTTCCTATCACAGCAGCAGTGCGTGGTACGGGGAACTGGACGGGCAGAACCGTAAGATCGGTGTCATGTACTGCGGCAAATATGCCGATGAGGATGAACTGATCTATATTGCCTATAATATGCACTGGATGGAGCATACTTTTGCACTTCCGGCTTTGCCGAGCGGCTATCGCTGGAATGTGGCTCTGGATACGAGTGAGGGCATTTTGGAAGAGGACAAATGGCGTCTGTTGCCGGACAGCAGACAGGTACAGGTATCGTCAAGGACGGTAACTGTGTTGATTGGAAGGAAGCATAAAGATGTTAAAGAAAGTAATCGGACACTTCACAACCATCACAAGGCATAAGATCCTGGTGATGAAAGAGTGTTTTAAAATCGGACTTTACAAACAGGGACTGACACACGACCTGTCAAAATATTCGCCGACGGAGTTTCTGGTCGGATGCAAATATTATCAGGGCAACCGCAGTCCGAACAATGCAGAGAGAGAAGAGACCGGCGTATCCAAAGCATGGTTGCATCACAAAGGACGCAACCGCCATCATTTTGAATACTGGATCGATTACAGTGTGGAAAAAGACGGCAACCCGATGACCGGTATGCCGATGCCGAGAAAATATATCGCAGAGATGATGATGGATCGTATGGCGGCATCCAAGATCTACAACGGAAAAAACTATAACGATCATTTCCCGCTGCAGTATTATGAAAAGGGGAAGCACCATTATATGATGCATCCCCAGACAGAAAAAGATCTGGTAAAACTGTTGACAATCCTCGATAAAAAAGGCGAAGATTATCTTTACCGTTATATCCGGCAGGTTTACCTGAAAGGAAAGTGATCATTCCGGATAGATCAGGCGGTCTGCTTTGATATCGGTCAGAACTTCATCTAAATATTTTTTTGCCAGGTAGTTTGCCATGGAAAGATTCATATCCAGATAATTGCCGCAGTCTTTTGGTGATGCCCCAGGTACTTCATCGTGGAAATCGCGGATAAAGGTAAACATTTCTGTGACCAGAGGGACGATGTCTTTGGATTCATAATCTCCTGCGAGAAGCAGATAAAAACCGGTGCGACATCCCATCGGGCCAAAGTATACAGTTTTATCAGCAAAAATCGGATGATTGCGAAGGAAAGTAGCACCGAGATGCTCGATCGTGTGGAGTTCAGCGGTATTCATGACAGGCTCCTCATTTGGGGAAGTCATGCGAAGATCAAACGTTGTGATCGTATCTGCACCGATGTGGTCCTTGCGGGATACATAAATGCCCGGCTGCAGTTTGATATGGTCTATGGTGAAACTTGCTATTTTTTTCAATGGAAAAACCTCTCTTTCTGTTTTTTTCAATATTTTTGATGTGGGTATCAGACGAGAAGGCACATATTGCGGCTTCCTGTTTTGATCCAGACATCCTGTCTTCAGTATAGCATTTTGAAAGGCATGTGAAAAGCAGAAATTTGTTGAGTCCGGACAAAAAGAGTGGTAGAATAAAAGACAGTCATAGTGATACAAAAGGAGTGATAGCATATGACGATTGATGAATTATTGGGGCTGCTTGATATGCAGGAAGAGATTTTGCAGTTTTCTCACTTTACAAATGCAGATGCATGGGAGGTGGGTAACTGTATCGTGGCGGAAGCAATCAAAAGAAAACTTCCGGTGGCAGTCAGTATCCGTCTGAATAACGGGCTGACGGTATTTCAGTATGCATCTGACAGTGTGAACCTTCAGAGCGAACGGTGGCTTCAGCGAAAAATGAATACCGTGCGTACCTTAGAGAGAAGTTCCCTTTATACGAGTGTGCTTCTGCGTAAAAGTGAAGAGACGCTCGCAGACTGGTATCTTGATGAGAAAGATTACGCAGCCTGCGGAGGAGGATTTCCGATCCGCATCGAAGAAGTAGGTGTGATCGGAGCCATTCTGGTCGAAGGGCAGGATCATTTTTCTGATCACGATCTGATCGTAAAGAGCATCAGCCGTTATCTGCATATTGATGAAGTTCCACGCATCCGCACGCAAATGTTTTAAAATCATCCGGAATCGGGGCAGTAAAATCCATGGGCTTTCCACTGATCGGGTGGCAGAAAGTCAGCCGACAAGAGTGGAGAGCCTGTCTTTTTATAAGCCGGTAATCCGGATTGTAAAGATAGTCTCCGGGAAGCGGGTGGCCGATGTGGTTCATATGAACCCGGATCTGATGCGTACGTCCCGTTTCCAGCTGTAAAAGCACAAGAGAATAAAAACCGTCAAATTTAAGCAGGCGATAATGCGTTATTGCCCGTTCACCATGGACAAAATCAACCTGCCGCAGGATGGCAGAATCACAGGCTCTTGCGATCGGTGCATCGATCGTACCACATTTTGGAATCTCTCCTGTAGCGATGGCAAGATACTGCCGGTGGATCTTACGTTCTGCACTCATTCTGGAGAGCAGGGCACCGCTTAAACGGTTTTTGGCCAGGATCAGAAGTCCGGTGGTATCACGGTCCAGTCGGTTGATGCAGCGATAAACAAAGGTTTCTCCTTTTTGCCCAAAATACCAGGCAGCAGCGTTGGCGAGTGTATTCTCATAATTATGGATCGATGGATGGATCGGCATATCCGATGGTTTATTGATGATCATCAGATCTTCATCTTCATAGACAACCGGAAAAGGAAGGTTTACAGGAACGATATGTTCCGACGGTGTTTCTTCCGGTATCACAATGGTCAGCCGGTCATCCGGCTGAAGGACATAGTTCATATAAACGCCTAAACCGTTTACAAGAACCGTGTCGTCGGTATGCTTCAGACAGGTCAGAATGTGGCGGGAATAGCCGTGATTTCTCAGGTAATCCGTTATTTTTGTGCCGGATTCTTCGGCAGATATGGAGTAAACAAATGTACGTGTCATAGAAAATCCTTTCAGAGTTACTTTTTGTAAAACTAAAGAAGAGTATAGGGCACAAATTTTTGCTTGTCAAAGAAAAGATGAAAAAGAAAGGAAAAAGTAAGAAATGGAACGAGAGAAGTTTGGTTCAAGACTTGGTTTTATCTTGATCTCGGCAGGATGTGCCATCGGTCTTGGAAATGTATGGAGGTTTCCGTACATTGTTGGAAAGTACGGAGGAGCGGCGTTTGTACTGATCTACCTGGCGTTTCTTCTGATCCTCGGTCTGCCGGTCATGGTAGCTGAGTTTGCGGTCGGACGTGCGAGTCAGAAAAGTGCAGCCTGTTCGTTTGATGTTCTGGAGCCGAAAGGAACGAAATGGCACTTGTATAAATATGGTGCGATCGCCGGAAATTATTTGCTGATGATGTTCTACACAACGATCGCTGGATGGATGATCCTGTATTTTGTGAAGATGGCAACGGGACAGTTTGATGGCTTAAATTCCGATCAGGTAGGGGAGGCCTTCAGTCATATGCTCGGACAGCCGGTACTGATGACGGTATTTATGGCGATCGCTGTTTTGCTTTGCTTCGGCATTTGTGCAAAAGGTCTTCAGAAAGGTGTGGAGCGTATCACAAAAGTGATGATGGTATGTCTGCTCTCCCTGATGGTCGTTCTGGCAGTTCGTTCGGTCCTGCTTCCGGGCGGACAGGAAGGACTGAAGTTCTATCTGTATCCAGATTTCGGAAAAGTAAAAGAAGCTGGGATCGGTGAAGTGGTCTATGCTGCGATGGGACAGGCATTCTTTACACTCAGTATCGGAATCGGGGCACTGGCTATCTTTGGAAGCTACATTGGAAAAGAGCGTGCCCTGACAGGCGAGGCAGTCAGCATCTGTGTGCTGGATACCTTTGTGGCACTGATGTCAGGACTGATCATTTTTCCGTCCTGTTTTGCCTACAATGTGCAGCCGGACAGCGGCCCGAGCCTGATCTTTATCACACTGCCGAATGTATTTAACGCCATGGCAGGAGGAAGATTGTGGGGTACGTTATTCTTTCTGTTTATGACATTTGCATCCTTATCTACGGTTATCGCCGTTTTTGAAAATATCATTTCTTTTATTATGGATCTGAAAGGATGGGATCGCAAAAAGGCGGTTTTGATCAATCTGGTCGGTGTACTGGTTCTTTCTATGCCATGCGTGCTTGGCTATAATGTATGGAGCGGTATCACACCACTTGGAGCTGGAAGCACGATCCTGGATCTGGAGGACTTTATTGTCAGCAACAATCTGCTGCCACTTGGAAGTCTTGTCTACCTGCTGTTCTGTACGACGAAGCTTGGATGGGGATATGAGAATTTCCTCAAAGAGACGAATACCGGAAAAGGTATGAAATTCCCAAGACAGATCGCGTTTTATGTGAAATACATTTTGCCGCTGATCGTCCTGTTTATCTTTGTGATGGGATATTATACAAAATTCTTTGCATAAAAAGATACCTGGTTAAACGGTCTTTTGAACTGGCATCATGGTGTCACACATTATAGAAAAAGTGACAGATTCACAATCGAAATCTGTCACTTTTTCTATGAGCAATTATGCAAGATTGTACAAATGTTTTATTCACGGACCAGTATTTTTTCAATCTCCAGAATGTACATGGTATGATAATCTTTCTGAGGATACCATTTTTCGTCAAGAGATGAATCGATAAAGCATTCTGGTCTGTATTCCTGTGCATAGAGTTTTTTGCCTGTGATCACGGTATTTGCTTCGGCAAAATACGGAACATCGTCCGTGTGAGCTACGGTAAGACCGCTTTTGGCAATCTTGTCTTCGTCTCTTCCGGATACGGAGCCAAGATAGCTGAGTGTCTTGCGGTACTCTTCATCAAGAACAGAGAGAGAAAGCTTATCGGAAGCGTCGATAAATTCTTTTGTATAACGTTGCGGACGGATCACGATAAAGGCCACGTTTCTGCCCCACATCACACCGACACCGCCCCAGGAAGCAGTCATGGTGTTTGCTTTTCCGTCTTTTTCGGCTGTTACGAGCAGCCATTCTTTTCCAATCATCTGAAATGGATTTTTCTGAAGTTCTTCTGGTTTGATCTTTTTAAAACTCATAGTATATACCTCCAGGTTATTTTGATTTTACTTTATTCCAAAGTTCATTATACACCTCATCGTTCTTTGTGCCAAGATACTGAAACGTTTCCAGATTTGGTACAGTGGAAAGATCCGGGAAAGCGATCTTGCTGTTGCGGATGCTTTCATCCTCGATCAGTTCGCGTGCTGCGGTGTTTGGCGTTGAGTAGGTAATGTATTCAAAATTCATCAGGGCGATATCCGGGCGGCAGAGGAAGTTGATAAATTTCTCAGCATTTTCCTTGTGCTCGGCATTTTTCGGGATCACCCAGGAATCGATCCAGAGATTGCTTCCCTCTTTCGGGATCACGTACTCCAGATTCGAGTTTTCCTGCTGGGTGTAGATGGCTTCACCGGAATAAATGACACCGATCGCTGCTTCATTTCCAATCATTTTGTCACGGACCTGATCGATGACATATGCCTGTACCAGCGGTTTCTGGCGGGTCAGCAGGTCTTTAGCTTCGTTCAGTTCATCCAGATCCGTGGAATTTAAGGAGTAGCCGAGGTATTTGAGTGCCACGCCAAATGCGTCACGGACGGAATCCTGCATCAGGATGTTGTCTTTGTATTTCTCATCCCACAGAACACTCCAGCTGTCGATCGGCTCATCTACCATGGTCTTATTATAGAGGATACCAACGGTACCCCAGCAGTACGGAACCGAGTATTTGTTTTCCGGATCAAACTCTTTTGAACGTTCCAGATAGTCTTTGCCGATGTTTTTGATATTCGGAATATTGTCAAAATTGATTTCGGCGAGCAGGTCATTCTCCCTCATTCTCTGGATCATATAGTCTGAAGGACATACCAGATCATAGGCAATGGCACCGGAACTGATCTTCGGATACATGATCTCGTTTGTCTCAAATTCTTCATATACAACATCAATGCCGGTTTCTTCTTCAAACAGGGTGATGACATCCGGATCCATGTATTCGCCCCAGTTGTAGACGATCAGTTTTTCTTTTGTCAGCATCTGACCCTTGGAAGCATAGTAAATACCGCCTCCGACAAATACCAGGCAGATCGCGACAGGGATCACACGTTTGATCAGGATCCTGCCGGCTCTGGAACGGCGGCGGACGTGTTTTCTGGTTGCCGCTGTCTCTGCGTCCTTTTTCGGTGATACGTTGACCAGGATCAGAAGTACCAGAACCGTAACAAACAGCAGGGTAGAAAGTGCGTACATTTCCGGTTTGATGCCCTTACGCACTTCTGAATAGATTTTGGTAGAAAGGGTATCCACACCGGGACCTTTTGTAAAATGTGTGATCACAAAATCATCCAGTGACATGGTAAACGCCAGCATAAAACCGGAGAGCACACCCGGCAGAATGTCAGGAAACGTCACTTTAAAAAAGGCATAAAGAGGAGAAGCCCCAAGATCCAGTGCCGCCTCATAAGTACGTCGGCTCGTCTGTCGCAGTTTCGGTGCCACACTCAGTATGACATAAGGTATATTGAACGTGATATGGGCGATCAGAATTGTTCCGAATCCAAGCGTAACGTGAAAGGCAATAAATAAAAGCATCAGAGAAACACCCATCACGATCTCTGCATTCATCATCGGGATGTTGGTCAGCCCGGAATATAAAGTACGCCATTTCTGTTTCATGCTATGGATCGCGATCGCTGCGGCTGTTCCGATCACGGTTGCGATCACGGCTGCGAGCAGGGAGATGATCAAAGTGGTGTAAAGTGCATTCATGATCTGTTCATTCTGAAAAAGGCTGCTGTACCATTTCAGAGTAAATCCGCCCCATTTTGCCCTGGTCTTTGAATTATTGAAAGACAGCACGATCAGAGTGAGGATCGGTGCGTAGAGCAGGATGAAGATCAGGGCAAGATATATTTTTTCGAGATATTTCTTTATCAAAACGAAGAGCCCTCCCCTTCTTTGTCATATTTTGCTACCAGTGCCATGCTGGCAATGATAAATACCATCAGGACCATGGAAAGTCCGCTTCCGACGTGCCAGTTGCTGTTTTGCTTGAAAGACTGTTCGATGACATTGCCGATCAGCAGGATCTTGCCTCCGCCGAGAAGATCGGAAATAACGAAAGTTGTCAGAGCCGGTACAAATACCATCGTAATGCCGCTGATGATGCCGGGGATGCTCAGTGGCAGTATGATTTTTAAAAAAGTATAAGAAGAGCTTGCTCCAAGGTCTCTTGCTGCATTGATGACATCACGGTCGATCTTGATCAGTACATTGTAGATCGGCAGCACCATAAAAGGCAGAAAATTGTAAACCATGCCAAGAATGATCGCCCAAGGAGTGTTGATGATCTCCAGTGCCGGGAGATGCACAAAAGAAAGGATGCTGTTGATCACACCGTTTTTTTCCAGAAGCGTCTGCCATGCCATGGTGCGGAGCAGGAAATTCATCCACATCGGAAGAATGAAAATCAGCACGATAAAACTGGACTGATTGACATTCTTGCTGCTTAAGATCATGGCAAGCGGATAGGCAAGCAGCAGACAGATCGCTGTACTCACGAAAGAGAGGAGCAGTGACATGCCAAGTGCCTTTAAATTTTCCTGTGTGGTGATCTGGGCAAGATTTGCAAAAGTGATACTGCCTTCATCATTTGTCATGGCATAGTAGAAGACCACCAGCAGAGGGATCACGACAAAAGAAATCGACCAGAACAAGTACGGCCCTGCAAGATAACGTTTATTCTTCAATGTTGACGGCCTCCTCATCTTCAGATTCCGGTTTTTTCATGATCTGGATATCAAAAGGATCTACATGGATGGAAACCTGTGTGCCGACCGGGAACATCTTGGTTCTGTGCACCAGCCAGTCGTATTCATTTGCACGGACTTCCATTTCATAATGAACGCCTTTGAAGATCAGATGCGTGACAACACCGTCAATGCTTCCTTCACCCGGTTTGCGAAGGCAGATATCTTCCGGACGGATCACGACATCGACCGGTTTGTTCTGTCCGAATCCTTCGTCCACGCAGGCAAACGGAACACCAAGTATTTTTACCAGACGGTCTTTTAACATCAGGCTCGGAATGATGTTGCTCTCACCGATAAAGTCAGCGACAAAAGCATTTTCCGGTTCATTGTAAATACGCTCCGGCGTGCCAATCTGCTGAATATAGCCCTGATTCATAACCACGATCGTGTCAGACATGGTAAGTGCCTCTTCCTGATCGTGTGTTACATAAATAAAAGTAATGCCAAGTTCGTTTTTGAGGCGGATCAGTTCATACTGCATATCCTGACGCAGTTTCAGATCCAGGGCACCGAGCGGTTCATCCAGAAGAAGTACTTTCGGTTCATTTACAATCGCACGGGCAATCGCAATACGCTGTTGCTGGCCGCCGCTTAAAGAATCCGGCATACGGTTTTCATATCCGTCCAGATTGACAAGCTTTAAGGCATACTTGATCTTATCATAAATATACTGTTTGCTTTTTTTCTTGATCTTCAGGCCAAACGCAATATTTTCGGCAATAGTCATGTGGGTAAACAGTGCATATTTCTGAAAAACGGTATTCAGCTGCCTTTTATTAGGCGGAAGATTCGTAATATCTTCACCGTCAAAGATTACCTGACCGCAGTCGGGAGTTTCAAATCCGCCCAGAATACGAAGCGTCGTTGTTTTGCCGCAGCCGCTTGGACCAAGCAGGGTCAGAAATTCATTTTCACGGATATAAAGGTTCAGATCATCCAGAACGGTCTGTGTACCGTAGGATTTTGAAATGTTGATAAAATCAATCAGCTTGTTGCTCATGCTTTATACCTCCAGTCTGAGTTTGTTTTTTAGTGAAGCACCTCCTAATCTTACAACAAAAAAAGGCCGTCTGCAGTGCTTTCTGCGAACATCGGGCATCTTGCCGGATATAGCGCAGAGTGCTTACGCAGTGACCTCTTTGCTTCCAAAAATATCATACACGTATCGATAAAAAATTGCAATATCTTTTTTGTGCAAAATGTTTTAATTTGTCTTAACAAATCAAAAAAAATATGGTAAAATAAAAACAAGACTGACAAGTTAAAGGAGGATTACAGATGAGTAAGGATAAGTATGTTGCATATGTCGGAACTTATACACACGGAAGCAGTATTGGTATCCATGTATACGACCTGGACGTAGAAAATGGTTACATGACAGAACGCGAAGTCGTTCCGGTAAATAACGCATCTCATGTGGCAAAATCCAACAATGGAAAATATCTGTATTCGATTGCAGATGAAGGTGTTGAAGTCCTGAAGATCAAAGAGGACGGCGGACTGGAACCAATCAACAAAGTCGGTATTGACGGTATGAGAGGATGTTTCCTTTCAACAGACAAAGAAGGAAAATTCCTTTTTGTTTGCGGCTACCATGACGGCAAGATCACAGTGGTGCGTATCAAAGAAGACGGAAGTCTTGGAGAAGTGCTCGACGGCATTTTCCATCAGGGACTCGGCAGCGTTGCAGAGCGAAATTTCCGCCCGCGTGTCACCTGTGCGATGATCACACCGGACGATAAATATCTGTGCGTGGTAGACAATGGTATTGACCAGATCAAAGTCTATACGGTAAATCAGACGAACGGTAAACTGAAACTCTATGATATCATCCGCTGCGAACTGGAGTCCGGACCGCGTCTGATCCGTTTCAGCAGAGACGGACGTTTCGCTTATGTGAACTGCGAGCTGACCAACGAAGTGCTGGTCTATGCATACGATGCGAGCGGAGAGGGCGGCAAATTCGAACAGATTCAGAAAGTGGACATCTCCGACAGCAAAGACCACTATGGATGTGCTTCTTCCGGACTGCGTATCGCACCGAGCGGCAAATATCTCTACTGCACCACAGCAGGTTCTGAGACAGCCGGCGTGTTTAAAATTGATCCAGAGACAGGTATGCTTTCCAAGATCTGTATTCTTCCGATCAGCGGAAAGTATCCAAAAGATATTGCTGTATTCCCGGATGAGAAGACCATGGTCGTGCTGAACCATGAGTCCAATGAGATCCGCTTCTTCACGGTGGATTACGAAAAGGGTCTGCTTTATATGAAAGGAAGACCGATCAAGATCGATACGCCGAACTGTATCCTGATCTCCAAAGCCGGACAGCCGGATTAAGGACGGACACCGGATCAAAGGGATTCAGAAAAACATAAAGAATATAAAAAATACCGACTTTCTCTGAAATAAGATTGAAAAATCAAAAAACAGAAAGTCGGTATTTTTATGTAATGCCTTTCGAATCATACAGAAAGGATTCATGATCTTATATGCTTTTTCAGCATTTTATTTACGGAAAAATCGCTCCAGATTTGTCATGTTGGAAGTAATGCTGCACATCAGCATATCGACCAGCGTGATCGCAGCCATGGATTCAACGACAACAACGGCACGCGGTACGATGACCGGATCGTGGCGGCCTTTTACAGAAATCTGTCTGCTGCCTCCGTCTTTTGTAATGGTGGACTGTTCTCTTGAGATCGAAGGCGTCGGTTTGACGGATACACGCAAAAGGATGTCACTTCCGTCGCTGATGCCGCCCAGGATACCGCCGGAGTGGTTGGTAAGCTTGATGATCTTTCCATCCGGATCCCTTGTATACTGGTCATTGTTTGTATGACCGAGTGCATGGGCAACTGCCGTGCCGTCACCGATTTCGAAAGCCTTTACGGCACCGATCGATAAAATCGCTTTGCCCAGGTTGGCACTTAATTTTTCAAATACCGGTTCACCGATACCGGCCGGCATATTCTGGATCACGCACTCAATGCTTCCGCCGCTGGAATCTTCATTTTTCATACATTCTTCAAGAAATTCCCCTGCTTTTTTTGCTGCGTCGGCATCCGGCATATAAAAAGGATTTTCCATGATCACACTGCGGTCAAAGCAGGCCGGATCTGCGGTGATGTCACCGATCGATTTTGTGTAAGTTAAAATCTTTATGCCGAGCTGATCAAGAATCTTGCAGGCGATTGCAGCTACAACGGCCCAAGACTCCTCCGCCGCGTCGGAAACCATATTTCAGATCAAGGTCAGATCAGCCCGGGCGGTAGTAAAGCGATCTCACTGTAGTCTTTGGAACGCTGATTCTGATTGCGTACCAGCATGGAAATCGGCGTTCCGGTTGTCTTTCCTTCAAAAACACCGGAGAGGATCTCAACCGCATCATCCTCTTTTCGCGGAGTCGTGTAACGACTCTGTCCAGGTTTCCTGCGGTTTAAAAATTTTTGGATATCGTCCTCGCAAAGCGAAAGACCGGCAGGGCATCCGTCCACAACGACACCGACGCCGGCACCGTGAGATTCGCCCCATGTAGTTATTTTAAATAAAGTTCCAAATGTAGAACCTGCCATAAAATTACCTCCTAAGTAAAATAAGATGTCGGGACCAAAAGACAGCTGCCCCATACCGGATGCCTGAAAACAGTTCTGTTACAGAGTTACAGAGAAATTTTCTCACTTTTAAATATCCCATATCATCATTTTGAGGTTATTATAATGAAAGATTTCAGAAAATTCAATAGAAAGTTGGAAATAGTGGAAAGCCTTGGAGGCTATCGTTTGCCGAATATCTGTGAACAGCAGCAGGCTGTGCTTCATATAATAGAGCGAGCAGAAAGCAATCGTGGAGCTGACAGAGAATGGACAATGCAAAAACATGTCGTTTTGGATTTATTCATGTGATCGAGCAGGGAGATACTTTATATAAACTAGGAAAGAGATATGGTGTAACCGTTTCGGCCCTTCTGTTTGCCAATCCCTGGGTAAACGTATACAATCTGCAGATCGGAGATGAACTGTGCATTCCGGATTTCGGATGCCGAAGATGCAAAGAGACAAAAGGGGAAAATTTGGATAAGAAAAGAGCGGATGAAATGCAGAGCCTTTCATAATCTAAAGTGTTTGTAAACTTTGTGAAAAATCAGGCACTTTGATTGACAAAAGATACAATCAAATTTATAATAGATTCGGCATTGACAGGCAGGCGGGACAGAGCATTTTTGTCCCGTGAAAGCTTGCAGAACACACGATGCGGAAAGGAAGATGAAAGAACTTTTATGAACTTTTTAAACAAAATGGAACGTAAATTCGGACGGTATGCCATACACAATCTGTCCACGTACATCATCGGAGCTTATGTTATCGGTTATTTTCTGTATTTCCTGGCACCGGGTGTACTGTATAACTATTTAAGCCTTGAGCCGTATTATATCTTAAGAGGGCAGATCTGGAGACTGATCACCTGGGTTTTAATTCCGCCGGAATCACCTGGTATTTTTACGATCATCATGCTGATGCTGTATTATTCTCTTGGCAATTCACTGGAGCAGACCTGGGGGGCGTTCCGGTATAATGCTTATATTTTTTCAGGAATTATTTCGACAATTATCGGAGCATTTATCTTATATGCTGTGATGGGCGGAAATATCGTGTTCGGGCAGGCACTGTTTTCCACATATTATATCAATATGTCCATTTTTCTGGCGTTTGCAGTCTGCTATCCGAATATGGAGTTGCTGTTGTATTTTATCATACCGATCAAGGTCAAATGGTTTGGGATTCTTTACGGAGCTTTCATTGTCCTTTCCTTCCTTCAGACAAACTGGGCTGGAAGAGTGGCGATCATTGCATCCATGTTCAATTTCATCCTGTTTTTCCTGATGACGAGAAATTACAACAAGGTTTCACCAAAAGAAATCCGTCGGAAGCAAAATTTCAAAAGGCAGACCAGTCAGTCAGGCAGATCCGGTATTACCAAGCACAAGTGTGCGATCTGCGGCAGAACCGAGCTGGACGGTGATGATCTCGAATTTCGTTTCTGTTCCAAATGCGACGGAAATTATGAGTATTGCCAGGATCATCTGTTTACGCACAAACATATCAAAAAATAAAAATGTGGTCAGGCCGCAAAGCGGCAGCAGGAGGAATAATGAAGAAAACAAAGATTATCTGTACAATGGGACCAAGAACGATGGACAAGATCATTCTCAAAGAACTGATCGCAGGCGGAATGAACGTGGCACGTTTCAATTTTTCTCATGGAAGCTACGAAGAACATGCTGAGCGTATCGCACTGGTGCGTCAGGTTTCCGAACAGCTTGGCATTCCGGTTGCACTGATGCTGGATACGAAAGGACCGGAGATTCGTACCGGGCTTCTCAAAGACGGCAAGAAAGTATCTCTGGAGCAGGGAAAGGAATTTACACTGTATACAGAAGAGCGAGAAGGCGATGAAACAGGATGTTCCATCACCTATCAGCAGCTTGTCTACGATGTGAGAAAGGGTGACACGATCCTGATCGATGACGGTCTGATCGGTCTGGAAGTACAGCGTGTTTCTGCCGACAAGATTGAGTGTATCATCAAAAACGGCGGTGAGCTGGGTGAGCGAAAAGGCGTCAATGTTCCAAATGTAAAAATACATCTTCCGGGTGTGACACAGAAAGACAGAGAAGATATTCTGTTTGGTATTGAACAGGGTGTGGATTATATCGCAGCCTCCTTTGTACGAAACAGTGACTGCATCATGGATATCCGCGAGATCCTGGAAGATAATCACGGCAGAGATATCGGCATTATTGCCAAGATCGAAAATGCAGAAGGTGTGGAAAATATTGATGAGATCCTGGATGCGGCAGACGGCATCATGGTTGCACGAGGGGATCTCGGCGTGGAGATCCCGGCAGACCAGGTTCCGCATATCCAGAAGAAGATCATCCACAAATGCAACCGCAAATGTAAACCGGTTGTCACTGCAACACAGATGCTGGATTCGATGATCCGCAATCCGCGTCCGACCAGAGCAGAGGCCGGTGATGTGGCAAATGCGATCTACGACGGCAGTGATGCGATCATGCTTTCCGGAGAGACCGCAATGGGCAAATATCCGGTAGAAGCAGTCCGCATGATGGCAAAGATCGCAGAGACGACAGAAGCTCATCTGGATTACTCCAATCTTCAGAAATTAAATAAAAAACAGCGTAAAAAAGATATTTCCATGGCAGTTGGATTTGCAAGTGTGTCCACAGCTGAGATCCTTAAAGCATCCTGTCTGGTTGTTCCGACCATGACCGGCTACACGGCAAGGATGATCTCCAGCCTGCGTCCGAAGACACCAATCTATGCGATCTCTCCAAGTGAGCAGGCAGTCCGCAGGATGCAGCTTTACTGGGGTGTCTATGCGATGCCGGGTGAAACAGAAGACAGCACAAGGCATATGATCACCAACTCCATGAAGATCATTTTACGCCGCAAACTGATTAAGAAAGGAGAACTGGCTGTATTTACAGCGGGCGATCCGGCAACCAACATGGTATCTGGCCGTGGACGTTCCACAAATGTAATGCAGGTGGTTGAGGCAAAATAGGCGATGACAAAGTCGAAGAAGAGAAGAGGAGTTGCACTTGGTGCAGCTCTTCTTATGATTATTTTAGAAATACTGGCAGTAAAAGGCGATGGATTTCAGCTGGCAAAAGCAGGACTGGCACTGCTCCTTGCAATCCTGGCGGGCGGTTTTATCGCCTGGGATTTTAAAATACCAAAGAAATTAAGCCCGATCGTGTTTCTGGCACTTCCGGCGGCAGCCTTGTGCTGCATGGAGTTTTTTACCCATGTGCCATGGGATCTGACACCGTTAATCTTTTTTTTGAACTACCTGTTTTATCTGGTGTTATATCTGATCGTAACAGCAGTATCCGGCAATATGAGATGGGGAGCTATGCTTACACCGGTTTTTCCGGCTCTGGCAGGGACAGTCAACTATTTTGTGGTCAGTTTTCGTTCTTCTCCAATCGTGCCCTGGGATCTGTATTCGCTTCGCACGGCAGCAAGCGTGGCAGATAATTATACGCTGGATGTTTCCTGGCGGCTGTATTTTGTACTTATGGGATTTCTGTGGCTCGCGATCCTCGGAGAAAAGATGCGCTTTCCCTTTGGAAATGTGAAAAAACGCCTGCTCTCCGTTGCAGTATCTTTGGTACTGATGTTTGCTTTTGTCAGCTATGTGCAGACAGAAAACTGTGAGGAAATTTTTGGACTGGATGATATTCTGTTTACGCCAAATGTCCTTTACCGAAACAATGGTTTTATGGTAGCGTATCTTGCCAACTTGCAGTATCTGCATATTGAAAAGCCGCAGGGATATTCCACAGATGCGGCACAGAAGATTGCAGAGGAAACATCCGTTTCATCCGGAGGCGAAGAGAACCATACCGACAAAACGGATATGGAAGATCAGCCAAATATTCTTGTGATCATGAATGAGGCATTTTCAGATCTTTCTGTCTATGGAGACTTTAACACAACGGAAGATTACATGCCGTTCTGGCGGTCCCTGAAAAAGAATACCGTCCGCGGCAATCTCTATGTTTCGGTAAAGGGCGGAAATACGGCAAATACCGAGTTTGAGTTTCTGACCGGAAATACGATGGCATTTCTGCCGACCGGAAGTGTTCCGTATCAGCAGTTTTTAAACGGAGCCATGCCGTCCCTTGCATCACAGCTTGGAAAACTGGGCTATCAGACAGCAGCTCTTCATCCTTATTATTCAACCGGATGGAACCGGGACAAAGTTTATCAGTATCTTGGCTTTGACAGCGAGTATTTCCGGGATACCGGAGACTTTCCGGATGCAACGTTGCTGCGTGGTTGGGTGGATGATGAGTCTGCTTTTGACAAGCTGATCGAGCTTTATGAAGAAAAAGAGGAAGGCAGTCCACTGTTTGCATTTGAAGTAACGATGCAGAACCACGGAGGCTACAGCAAAGAATATGAGGATCTGACAAATGAGATCCAGTTCAGCGATGCCGGCGAAGATCTGCGTTCGGTTCATCAGGTTCAGATCGAGGCAACTGAGAAATATCTGACTCTGATCAAAAAAACCGATGAGGCTTTTGAAAATCTGATCGACTATTTCCAGGATGAGGATGAAAAGACCATCATTCTGATGTTTGGTGATCATCAGCCTGCAGAATATATCACCAACTCTGTTCTGCGTGTTTTAGGAGAAGACACAGCCACGCGAAACGATACAACGGACAAACTGAAAACCAGCTACGAAGTGCCGTTTGTCATGTGGGCGAATTACGACATCGAGGAAAAAGAAGTCGATGCGATCAGTACCAATTATTTGAGTGGTCTGCTGATGGATACTGCCGGACTTGAAAAGACCGGTTATCAGAGCTGGCTGGAAAAACTGCAGCAGCAGTATCCGGTTGTGACAGCGAACTTCTATCAGGGAACAGATGGCACATTTCAGCAGTGGAGCAATGAAAAACAGAGCGGTATTTTGAATGATTATGCAATTTTGCAGTATAATAATCTTGTTGATAAAAAACATCGGATAAAAAATTTCTTTGCAGATATCAGTGAAAAGGCTCTGGAATAATTCAAAAGTGCATACATGCAGGTATTGACAAACAAAGGCTTCCGTATTATATTTTTTACATATTGTTGTCTGACAGAGCAGCGTGCTAAAGTTGCAGATATAAAAAGGAATCTGTCAGCAGCATATTCTGCAGGTGTTCATGCAAGTGAACAGGAAAGGAACGTACCGATGAATAAAAAACCATTTGTGACTTACGATAAACTTCAGGAAATTGTAAAAGAATTTCCGACACCGTTCCATCTTTACGATGAAAAAGGCATCCGCGAAAATGCGAAAGCTTTAAAAGAAGCCTTTGCATGGAACAAGGGATATAAAGAATATTTTGCAGTCAAGGCAACGCCAAACCCGTTTCTGATCCAGATTTTAAGAGAATACGGCTGTGGCTGCGACTGTTCTTCCATGACAGAGCTGATGCTCTCCAAAGCGATCGGTGCAACCGGAGATGACATTATGTTTTCTTCCAACGATACACCGGAACAGGAGTTTGCTTATGCAGCATCTTTGAACGGTATCATCAACCTGGATGATATCACACACATTGAAAAAGTGGAGAAAGCTGTTGGAAAGCTGCCGAAAAAGATGAGCTGTCGCTACAATCCGGGAGGAATCTTTAAGATCAGCAATGACATCATGGATAACCCTGGCGACTCCAAATACGGTATGACAACAGAACAGATCTTCGAAGCATTCCGTATCATGAAAGCAAAAGGTGTGGAAGAGTTTGGTATCCATGCATTTTTGGCAAGCAATACGGTCACAAATGATTATTATCCGCTGCTGGCTCAGAAACTGTTCGAACTGGCAGTACGCCTGAAAGAAGAAGTTGGTGTACACATCGGATTTATCAATCTTTCCGGTGGTGTCGGTATCCCTTATCGCCCGGATCAGGAGCCAAATGACATCCGCGTGATCGGAAAAGGCGTGGAGAAAGTATACAATGAGATTCTGGTTCCGGCAGGCATGGGTGATGTGGCGATCTACACAGAACTTGGCCGTTTTATGATGGGACCTTATGGCTGTCTGGTAACAAAGGCGATCAACGAAAAGCACACCTACAAAGAATACATTGGTGTGGATGCGTGTGCGGTAAATCTGATGCGTCCGGCGATGTACGGTGCTTATCATCATATCACGGTTATGGGTAAAGAAGATCAGCCATGCGACCATATGTACGATGTAACCGGTTCTCTGTGTGAGAATAACGATAAGTTTGCAATCGACCGTATGCTGCCGAAGGTAGATATGGGAGATCTTCTGGTCATCCATGATACCGGTGCACATGGATTTTCCATGGGATATAATTACAACGGCAAATTGAAATCTGCAGAAGTTCTGCTCACAGAAGACGGAGAGGCAAAACTGATCCGCCGTGCAGAGACACCGAAAGATTATTTTGCAACCTTCGACTGCTTTGACTTTTACAAAAAAGTACTGGAGTAATCGATAATTTTACCATGGAGAGAATAAAATGGCAAAATGGATCAAGGTACTGACCGGATGCGTGGTCGCTGTTCTGGTATTCTTTTTGAATGGGATTGAAGCAGGAGAACATCTTCCGGAAAACAGAAAATAGAAAAATCAGCCAGACGCTTTAGACGCAGAGCCAAAGTCACAGATGTGACAGGGAGCTGCATCTGAAGCGTTTTCTGTTTGCTAAATCAGATGTGAGAGGACTTTCGCTTCTAAAGACGGCGAGCAACAAGCTTGTATTCGTGTCGGGATTCGCTCTGGTATTCTTTAAGACTTATGTTATAATAAAGCAAAAGTGCATGCTAGGTTTTGTGTGCGTTCAATGGAAGAATCATTTAGGACAATAAGCGGGAATCCTCGGCAATTCAATTACCGAGATGAAAGTGCAG